>LCNU01000020.1 GCA_001001375.1 Candidatus Amesbacteria bacterium GW2011_GWC1_47_15
TCGGCTCATCCTATCCTGGAGGGGCAGTACCTTCCAAGGGTCCGGCTGTTCGCCGGTTAAAAGGGTACGCGAGCTGGGTTCAGAACGTCGTGAGACAGTTGACCTGCCATAACATTCGGCAGGTGACACTGAGCTGTCTGTCATTCCACGATAATTATCTTTTTGTCTATGATATTAAGAATGACTCCCGCAAATGAGCGGGAATAAACCTGACTATATGCTGGAAACTCTTGTCAATGTGTTTCTACTAGTATACGATTTGTGTACTAGTAAAAATGAAACACCATCTGGTGGATACAGAGCAAGACAATCAGCAGGAAAGACTAGTGAGTGACGACTATTTACTCGGATTTGTTGAAGGTGAAGGTTGCTTCTATATCGGAGTAGTCCGGAGCCGGGAAACAATATCCCATTGGCAAGTGATTTATTTTTTTAAAGTTTCACAAAACCCAACCGGAAAGCTGGTATTGGAACAACTTAAAAATAGATTGGCTTGCGGGTACATCAAAGCTAATTCTTTATCTGATAAATCCGATAAAAGTTTGGCATTTGTCGTTCGCGATCTACCAAGTTTAACTAAAAAAGTAATTCCTTTTTTCAAAGGAAAACTGCTTACGAAGAAGGCGGAAGATTTTGAAAAGTTTTGTAGAGTGATTGATCTGGTAATTTCCAGTAATCATCTGACAAAAAAGGGAATTACAAAAATATTAGACATTGCTTATTCCATGAATACTGCGAAACGCAGGTATTCCAAGCAAGAAATATTGGCGGGTTACAACTAGAATCCCCACAGGCCATACGTCAGGATCGGCTTCAGGCCGAACAAGATATGGTCGAATCCTTATAGTGATATAAGGTAGAGAATGTCGGTCTCTATCCAGTAGAGTCGTGGAGTTCTTGAGGGGGTCCGACCTCAGTACGAGAGGACCAGGTTAGAGGTACCGCTGGTGTGCCGGTTGTGTCGTCAGATGCAGCGCCGGGTAGCTAAGTGCCTACGGGATAACCGCTGAAAGCATCTAAGTGGGAAGCCCTACCCAAGATTAGGAACTCATCCCCGCCGCAAGGCGTGGTGTCAACCCGGGGAAGACAACCCCGTATAAGAGGCTGGCAGTGTAAGCGCGGTAACGCGTTTAGCTTACCAGTACTAATCGGTTGATTGAAGTATCTTTACGCTTCTACGCTAATTCTTATTCTCCTCGCTTTTCAGAGCGCAAACTTAAAAATTTAAGAGCGCATTGTTCTCGGTCATCGGAGCGGCGTGGAACTACTCTTTCCCATTCCGAACAGGACCGTAAAACGCGCCAGCGCTGACGATAGCTGTCCCTCGCGGGACCGTGAAAATAGGTCATGGCCGAGAACAATGCGCTTTTCTTTTCGTCCATACAACAATTGACACCTTATTGATTTTTGGGCTGAATGACGGTATAAAGGTTTATGGCTGGGTGCAGTCCGTGTGAAAGATTGGGAACCGAAACCCGGTTTTTGGAATATAAACTGGATAAGAGTATTTCGTTGGGTTTGACAGCGTTTTTATTGTGCAATTGTGGTAAAGAAGTCGCATTAACAGTGAGTGTCGGCCACCCGCCAAAAGTCAAAGGGGGATGTAAAAAAATAACCCAAACATTGGAAAAAGATGCCTAAGAAACGAAGTAAATTTGACGAAATAGCGGAAGAGTTAAACGGGATGTCCGTTGAGCAGTCTGCTAAAAAAATGGGCAAAAGTGAGCATGTCCTGCTGAATGAGATATATCAAAGGGGCGGGGGAGCTATCAAAATTAAGGATGGAAAAATCATCGTTGATGTGCCCTCATGGAGAGAAATCAGGGAAGTAACCGGGCATAGGGTAACGGGTACCCGGACGGCAGAATCTTATGAAGGTCGGCATGCCAGAAACAAAAAGACTGCTGATTATTATATAAAGACCGGGGGACTATCGATTGATCCTAAAGAGTATGAACTGAATTGGGGAACTTCGGAGGGGTGGCAAAGATTGGACAGAATATTGGGATATATCTATGGGAAACGGAAAAGAGCAGAGGAGGCAATTTTAAACCAAATAGCCAGAGAGGGGACTTTGGGAAAAGGCGAAAGGCTGGGGTAAAATGAGGGCATGAAGGCCCAAAATAAACTGGCACTGGTACTGCACGGATATCCCCGGCCGGTAAGCGAGACAAGCAGACTGATAACACTTATGAAGCAAGCGGGGTATGACGTAGTAGCTCCGTGGTACCTGAAGGAATGCAGGGAATTCAGCGTGCCGGAGGTCAAAAAACTGGTGCGGGAAAAACTGAAGTACAAAAAACCCGATCTGATCATCGGTTTGTCGCTGGGGGGGATGCTGCTGCCGCATATCGCCAGAGATTACCCCAAAGCAAAAGTGGTTTTTCTGGGGACGGGGCCAATGCTCTCAGGCAGAATAAAATGGATGGACAATCTGGTCAAACTGGCGGCCGGGCGGGTAGGGGAAACTGCAGTAAAGACTCTGGCCAGATTGCCGGAAAAAGTCTTAAAGCAGGGATATATGGCAGTACACAAAATAAGAAGAGAAAAAACAGACAGTGAAAATTACATTCATGAAACGGAGCAGACAGTAAAATTTTTCAGAGAAATAAATGTGCAGAAACATCTTCAGACAGCCAGGTTTATTAAAAGATGCAACAACTGCGCCCTCCTTCAAAAACTGCCCAATAAAACCCTTATTATATCGGGAAAAAATGATGTATTAATGCCGCCGGAACTAGGCCGGCTAATACAAAAACTGGTAAAACACAGCCGACTGGTATTGACTTCGGGGACACATTACCAGTTGATGGACGGGACAGCATATAACGAATTATCCCGTTGGTTAGGTTAAAATCTAATCTATGCAGTGGGTGGAGGTGAAAGTGGGGAAGCTTACCAGAAAGTTTCCGGTGGTATCCATGGGGCCAAAAATGCGTGTGGTCTCGGTATCTTTGCTGGGGGATGTAGAACTGGTCCACACGGCTGCGATACTGCTGACAGAAAAGGTTAAAGCACTGCAGCCGGAAGTGTTGGTGGGACCGGAAACCAAGGTTGTGCCGCTCTTGCAGGAGATGAGCCGGATTCTTGGACTTCCCAGATACATTGTTTGCCGCAAAGGGATACAAGGTTATATGATCAGTCCTGTGGTGGTTGAACCGCCTGAACTGCGGACTTACCGGGTGCGGGCAATGGCGATCGACGGCAGAGACGGGGAATATCTGAAGGGTAAAAGAGCAGTGGTGGTAGATGATGTAATATTTACCGGCAGTAGTTTGAAGATAGTGCAGCAGATATTGGAAAAAACAGATGCGGTTTATGCCGGCGCGGCGGCTGTGTTTAGGCAGGGAGAACGGTTTGCGGGAGAAGCAGTGTGCCTGGGTACTTTGCCCGTTTTTAACGGTTGACCGCCGGAAATTAAAGTTTTACATTTAAGTTACAGCAGAAATCCTGAAGGTGCCTTAAGGAAATTTAATTGATACAGGCACATTATTTCACCTCCGGTGGTCTGCTGGGGGTGTTTTTTGGTTTTATTCCAGAAAGGAGGTGAAAAAATGGCAAATCGGGAATTTGAGAATATCATGGCGGCAGACAATATTGGGCCAACCGGTCCGACCATTGAGCCAAAATGGCAGCCTTTGAATTTAAAAAAAGACAAGGTTAAGGAAAGCAACGGCAAGAATAAAGAGAATGCAGTAGTGACCGGAAAGCCAAAGGTGTATGCCCAATCATGAAAAGCGGTTAATATCAGGGGCGTTGCACGGGTGCATAGGATGCGATGTCGTTGTACCCCATTCGTTATGCTCCAAATTAGGGGCGAAAGTGGACCCAAAGTTATATGAAATCGGAACCTGGATTCGGGGGGGACCGGGAGAAAGAAATGGACATGGCAGTACCCGTGAAGAAGATAATAAACCGGAGTGAAGAGAATTTGAGCCGGCTCAAAGTACTGCGGGCATACAGCCCGGGGTCTTTTAGAACCAATGACAGATGGTAAACTGGAAAAATGAAGTGGAAATTTTTCGGAGTGTTTTTACTCGGTGCCTCTTTGGGAATTGCAGGAACCTTAATATTCAATATTCAAAATTCAAATTTCAATGAAGATAGGAAAACCGGGGAAGCATTTGAGGCAAAAGAACTGCCGCTTTTGAAGTATACGATTGAGAATCTGGGAGAAAGGGCGTACGGAGGGGGGAGTATTATTTTGGATGAGGCAGTGGCCACCACTTCGGCATATACAGCATCTAATTTTCATTTTGAAAGTGACGGCAAGAGAGTATACGGCAGGATGCACCTGCCTCAGGGAGACGGGCCTTTTCCGGTAATTGTCCAGGTCAGGGGTTTTCAAGACCGCGCAACGTATACGACCGGAGACGGGACAAAAAGGAGCGCGGCGGAATATGCCAAGGCGGGGTTTATATCGCTTGCGGCCGATTATCTGGGTTATGGCGGGTCAGCCAGTCCATCAGCGGATGTTTTTGAGGCCAGGTTTGAAACATACACGACTACCCTCAATCTCCTGGCGGCCGTAAAAACCCTGCCGGAAGCAGATGCCTCCCGGATCGGGATGTGGGGCCACAGCAACGGCGGGCAAATAGTATTGACAGTGCTGGAAGCGTCCGGCAGACCGATTCCGGCGACCTTATGGGCTCCGGTGACTGCCCGTTTCCCGTTTTCCATCCTCGTGTACACAAATGATTACGAAGGGGATGGGGGGAAAGCATTGAGGAAAGATCTGGCGAGATTTGAGACAGAGTATGACACTGATAAGTATGCTTTTACGCAGTATTTGGAAAGAATCTCGGGACCGCTGCAGATTCATCAGGGCACGACGGATTCATGGGTACCCGTAACATGGAGCAGGGAAGTCAGCCGCAGGCTGAAAGTCCTGGATAAAAATGTAACGTATCTGGAGTATCCGGGAGACGATCACAATCTATTGCCGGACTGGAATACGGTCGTGGCCCGGGATATTGAGTTTTTCAAAAAATATCTCGACTTGGAGTAATAACAGATAAAGGCTGTATAATGCGGGAATGAGAAGTGATAGGTTCGAAAAAATGGCAAAAAGACGGATAGTAAGCGTGTCCGGATGGTTAGGCCGGGAACCAGAGGATGTGTGGCAGCTGATCGAAACCGTACTTAACGGAACTGCCAGGCAATCAGTAACCACTGCGGAAAATAACATCGTGGGGGTACTGACCCAGGTATATCTGTATTCCGGGAGCAGGGCCGCCAAACTTTCTGAGACTGAAGGCGACAGGTTGGCCAGGGAAGCTGCGCAAAATAAGTCATTAATAATCCTTGCACAGGCAATGTTGAATGCTACCGAAAATTATATGACTGACGGGAATAAAGAAGAGACTAAAAAACATATCAAAAAAATTGCGGAAGAAAAAAAGTGGAAGTGAGAGTTGACGGGAGGGAATACAACTGTTAAAAATTATGAGTGCCTGCCCCCAAATACGTATTTGTCACAGGCGGAGTGATTTCCGGGCTCGGAAAGGGAATAACGGCGGCGGCATTGGGGCTGACACTCAAATCGGCAGGGTTTAGAGTGACTTTGACCAAAGCGGATATGTATCTGAATGTGGACGCGGGGACAATGAATCCCCTGGAACATGGGGAAGTATTTGTAACCGACGACGGGATGGAAACGGATCAGGATCTGGGACACTACGAACGATTTTTGGGTGAAAACCTTACCCGAAGAAATTACTTTACCATGGGGCAAATCTACTGGGAGGTATTGCAGAAGGAAAGGAGCCTGGGATATGGTGGAAAATGCGTAGAGGGACATATCCATATACCAGGGGAAATTATCAGGCGGATCAAGGAGGGAGCAAAGAAAGACAAAGTGGATATCTCTATTATTGAGGTTGGGGGGACGGTGGGGGAATACCAAAACATGATGTTTTTTGAAGCTATGCGGCGCCTGAAGCAGGAGAAACCGCGGGATGTAGTCCTGGTGCACGTGGTGTATCTGCCGATACCGGGATTTTTGGGGGAAATGAAGAGCAAACCGGCACAGGCCTCAGTGTATGAATTGTACCGGCTGGGTCTGCAGCCGGACTTTATAGTTTGCCGGGCGGATCAGCAAGTGGATGACAAACGCCGTCGGACAATTGCATTCAATACCGGGGTGAAGGAGGAGCATATATTTACCAATCCGGATGTAGATACCATATACCGGGTACCACTCGTATTGGAGGAACAGAAGGCGAAGGAAAAACTTTTGAAACAGCTCGGTCTGCGGGCGAAAAAGAAAGACCTTAAAGAATGGCGGGAATGGCTGGCCGGGTTGGGGAAATTGAAAGGCGAGGTAAGAATCGCAATTGCCGGCAAGTACTTTACATCGGGAGACTTTGCCCTGGAGGACAGTTATGTGTGTGTGATAGAAGCCATAAAACATGCAGCGTGGAGTGCCGGAGTCAATCCCGTAATCGGGTGGTTTGACGTGCAGAGGTTTGAGGATGAGAGAAAGAGAAAAGAAGCGGAAGCGGAAATAAGACAGAATTATGACGGAGTAATAGTGCCCCAGGGATGGGGGAGCCGGGGAGTAGAGGGGAAATTAAAAGCTGTGGAATTTGCCCGGGAGAAGAAAATACCCTATCTGGGATTGTGTTTCGGAATGCAGATGGCGGTAATCGAATATGCCAGAAACTCATTGGGCTTGAGCGGGGCAAATTCGGAAGAGGTCAATCCGAAAACCAAATACCCGGTAATACATATTATGCCGGAACAGAAAGAGTACCTGGCAAAACACCAATATGGAGGGACGATCCGGCTTGGTTCCTGGCCATGTGAGGTAAAAAAGGGAACAATTTTGGAAGAAGCCTATGTAAAACTCGGAAAAGAACCGAATTTGATCAAATCCAGCATAGTCAACGAAAGGCACCGGCACAGGTATGAAGTTAATAACGAGTTTCGGGAAAAGTTGGAAAAAGCCGGGATGATAATATCGGGGATGAGCCCGGACGGGAAGCTGGTAGAGGCGGTGGAACTGCCCAAATCGGTGCACCCGTTTTTTGTAGGGACACAATTTCACCCTGAATATAAGTCCCGACCGCTGTCCCCGCACCCGCTGTTTACTGGATTTGTGCAGGCGGCGCTGAAGTTACGAGCACCGGTAGAGTCAGGCAAGACAAAAGTGAAAACTAACGGAAAACACAAGATAGACTGGAATATTTTGTGACACAAGGTTAAAATTGCCGAAATGGAGAGTAGGCCGGACAGGATTGCGGACATGCCAAGCCTATTGGGTATGGGGATTATGGTTGTTGGGCTGGGAGCGGTAATGTGGGAACTGACGGCAGGTTCGCCTGAAGCAGGGGATATACTAGCCAGAGTGGGAGTAATTCTGGCAGGAGCGGTTTTGGTAGAGGTTACGGACAGGTACAGGAAACAGCCGGTGTCAACAATGTCAAAGTAGGGTCAAGATGATTTTTGGGAAAAGGGGAAAATTGCTGAATGGTAAAAGCAGAAGTACCAACGGAGTGGCAGAGACATTTTCATGCGCGCGAAAGGGTGATCGATGAATGGAAAGAGGCAGGTATGGCACCCCGTAAAGTGAGAAAATTGTTTGGGGAAGGGGTTAGGGAAAGGATAAAACATCTGGCCGTGTACTTTAAAGACCAAGATTGCCCCACTATTTCAGATATACCTGAAAACAGATTCAGTTACGAGGATTTGGAATATATTGCGGGATACCAGGTGTATGTACTTATAGGGTTACCAGGAATATTGGACAGGCTTTACCTTTCAGAACGCAACCGGATAAAAAAAGCGACGAGAGGATATTTATTATGAAAAACAGGAGAAAATATTTGTATGACGGAGAGGAGGCAGACAGAGCCTTTTTATGGATGTTGGGGAGGATATTTTCCCTTACGGATGAAGAATTGGACCGGGAGGTGAGAAAATTGATAATAAAAGGAGTAGGAGACAAGAAAGAATGGGGCATTCTACCTAAGCGCAAGACAATAGAAATTTATATCAAAAAAGCCGAAGATGCGGGGGCGACCGCGGAAGAAGCCCGAGTAAACGCGCAGTTCTTAAGAAGCCAGATCGCTATATGTATGTCTGAGGCAATAATCGAGGGCGGTTTGGAAGGCGTCCGGCGGCTAAAAGCGGAGTATCTGGAAATAAACGAAAAGGATAACAGGGGAGAGCTGAAAGAAATTCAGGAAGCTTTCGAGCGCGAACAAAAACAGGAATGGCGCAAGCGGCTGGAATTTTAACTATAAAGCAGGTAGCCTTCACGGCGGCGGGTTTGGATGAATGAACCGGAGACACCGTTTTTTTCCAGCAGATCGCGTAGTCTTTGTACGGTTTTGGAGATGGCGTAAAGGGAGAAACTATCGGGATGGCCTGCAAACAACCGGCCGTGTATTTCGTCGAAGGTGACCAGATCCGGGGAGCGGTCTGCCAGCAACCGGAAAAGCTGCCTTTGGCGGGCGGGCCAGGTATGATCCGGCAGATTTTTCATTGTATTCAGTTTGATGACAGGTGCACCGATTTCTGAGAGAAATTTTTCGGATTCGGTAGTTAGCGAAGCTATTTGTTTGATACGGGTGGAACGGATGGTAAGTGACATGCCGTAACCGGGGTCGATTTTTTCAAGGATTTCAGACAGGGGAGAGTAAGCCAATAGCCAGTCGACAATGATTTCGGATTCTGACCAGAGACCGGAAAGATGATTAAGGACTTCGTAGCGGGTAAGAATTGTTAGCAAAGATTCGACTATGGCGGAAATGCCTTGATCGGAGCGTAGCCAGATGCGGGCGGTACCGGGAGCCTTGGTCAACAAATTAAAGGAAGCGCCTGTTCCATAATTTGTCGGCTGGATGATAATTTGTTTGATCCAGTCTTTCCTGCCCGGTATAAGACAATAAATTTGGTCGATTATCTGATTTTGGTACCGATCCCATAACTGAACCAGTGATTTGTCGGGGAGATGGGGCGATTGAGAGGGGAGGAGGCTGATGACGGCTTTTAGCAGGCGGGGAGGGATTTTGAGGGGCAGGCTATCGACATTAATCCGGGCGGCTTTTTCCCAAAATCTGGGGATCGACAAATAAGGTAAGCCGGGGAGAAAAACCAGGTTTTTTCCATGTAATGCGGAACCGTAGGGCAGAATGGCAAAACCTTTGGTTTTATAAAAACCCACGGCTGTCTGACGTGCGGCATGTAGAATTCTGGCCGCTTCCGTCTCCGGCGAGTACTCCCAGACAGTTTTCATATACGAATTATATCCTGTAGTGGATGTTGAGACAATGTGTTGTGAGCCGGCAAGGTAAGAGGTATAATTACAACAATCCAACAGAAAGGCGGAAATGATTTTTGAAGCAACAAAGCAGCAAGGATATAAAGACTCAGAGTAAGAACGGCACTCCATCCACAATGGAGGAGCTTTTGGCTGCTACCAGGTACACGCTGAAAGGTTTTAAGCGCGGGGAAACGATAACGGGAAAGGTAGTGGAAATAACAGGACGGACTATTTACGTGGATATCGGAGGAAAAGCGGAAGCGGTAGTGGCTGATCAGGAGTATGAGCTGGCCAAAGATTATTTCCGGGCACTGAAACCTGGGGATGAAGTTACAGGGGTAGTGCTGATAACCGAAAACGATGCCGGGCAAGTGATACTTTCACTCCGCAGAGCTGCTGCAGACAGCAGGTGGAAAGCGTTTGAACAGGCCATGGCGGAAGATGAGACTATAAACGTTAAAGGTAAGGAATCTACCAAGGGGGGGCTTCTGGTTGACGCAGATGGGATATTCGGCTTTATTCCCGCTTCCCAGCTGTCCAGAGATTACGAAGGGAATGTCAATGAGCTGGTAGGAAAAGATATCCAGGTCAAGGTAATCGAAGTGGACCGGTCGCAAAACAGGCTGGTATTATCCGAAAAGGCAGTTTCCGAAGCTGATGAGATCGAGAAGCGCAAGAAGGCGATGGAAGCGGTAATTATCGGAGGCGAGTATGACGGCCGGGTAGTGGGGATGGTGCCGTTCGGAATATTTGTGGAAATAGATCTTCAGTCTAAGACTAAGCCTAAGTCTAAGAAGGAAGAGGGGGAGGAAATTAAGCTGGAAGGACTGGTGCATATTTCTGAGATTTCCTGGGAGAAGGTGGATGACGTAAACCAGATCATCAAAGAAGGCGATACAGTAAAGGTCCAGGTAATCGGAATCGATGAAGAAAACGGAAAACTGGCATTATCCATAAAGAGGCTGTCTTCAGACCCCTGGCTGGTGGTGGGAGGCAGGTACAAGACAGACAGCAAGCATAAGGGTACGGTGTCCAAAGTTGCGCCTTACGGCATACTGGTACGCATGGAGCGGGGGATTGAAGGTTTAATCCATGCTTCCAAAATGCCGGCCGGTATGACATTTAAAGAAGGAGATAACGTGGATGTGTTTGTGGAATCTGTAGACTTGGACAAGAGGCGCCTGTCTCTTGGGGTGGTAATGAAAGATACCAAGGGGATGATATATAAATAAGAGTTGAAGCAGTTGCGGGAATAGGAGCTTCTTAAAAAAAAGGATACTCCTTTAAGGAGTATCCTTTTTGGGATTTATATCAAATGGTATATTAGAGGGGTGGCGAGGACAAAGTCTCAATTTGTGTGCCAGCAGTGCGGGTACAGCCAATCACAGTGGAGCGGGAGGTGCCCGGAGTGCAATGCCTGGAATAGTTTGGTAGAAACGGCATTGCAAGTTCAAAGCTCAAAGCTCAAAGTTCAAAACGAAGGAAGAATCTTTAAATTGTCGGATATCAAAATTGATGAGGCCGGGAGGGTAAAAACCGGAGAAACCGAGCTGGATAACGTGCTGGGGGGAGGGATGGTAGCGGGAATGGTGGTACTGGTCGCGGGAGAGCCGGGGATCGGCAAGTCGACCCTGATGACACAGGTTGCACTGAATAGTTACGGTGCCGTACTTTATGTGTGCGGGGAGGAAAGTGCTGCTCAAGTGGCCATTCGCGTAAAGAGACTGTCTGGTAGTACCTCACCCTCCCGACCTCCCTCTCCTAAAATAGGAGAGGGAAAAGGAGAGGTATTTCTCTTTGAGAGTAACGACGTAGACGAAGTAGTGCAAAAATTCGAAGGTGAGAAACCGGGTTTGGTAATTGTGGATTCGATACAAACGTTGACTACTGCCGATTTGGCGGGGACGGCGGGGTCGGTAGGGCAGGTGCGGGAATGCGCCCAACGGTTGACTGCTGTGGCTAAAAGAGCCGGAATACCCATTTTTATTGTGGGCCATGTGACCAAGGAAGGCAACATTGCGGGTCCCAGGGTACTTGAGCATATTGTGGATACGGTGGTGTGGTTTGAGGGAGAGAGGGGGCAGCCTCTGCGGTTGGTGCGGACGGTTAAAAACAGGTTTGGAGGTACGGATGAGGTGGGTGTTTTTGAAATGACGGATAAAGGTCTCGTCGGGGTAACTGACCCTTCTAGAATGCTTTTATCCGAAAGAGTAGAGGAGGTACCGGGAAGCGTGGTATCCGTAGTTATGGAAGGTAAACGGCCAATACTGGCGGAGATTCAGGCGCTGGCGGTACCAACCCAGTCTCCGGTTCCCCGCAGGGTGGCCACGGGGATCGATTATGCCCGGATGCAGACCCTGGTAGCAGTGCTAACAGCCAGAGCCGGATTGAGACTGGAAAGCCACGATATTTACGTAAATGTAACCGGAGGGATCAGGCTGGCAGACCGGGGAGTCGATTGCATCGGCTTTTTTGAACCGGAATCTATCGGGGAAGATCGCGGCGGTGGGCGAGGTAGGACTTCTGGGTGAAGTACGTAAGGTGCTGGGGCTGGAACGGCGGGTTAAGGAAGCAAAGAAACTCGGATACAGTGTGGCTTCGGCTGAATCCGGAAAGAGTGTGGCGGCGGCCATAAAAAAGTTGTTAAGGGATTAGGTTTTCAACGGATTATCCACAACGGTAAAGATTCAATATTCAATGTTTAATGTTCAATAATATATTATCAACATTCGGCCATCTTATCAGTTTATTTAACTTCCATTTTATGTTATAGGATATGACAAAATTTTTTTATTTAAAACTATGGGTTGAGAAGTTTGACAAAGAGTGATAAACTGCTTTCAGGCCCCGAAGCGGGGTATCGAGTATATGAAAAAACTGCTCTCTATTTGGAG
>LCNU01000021.1 GCA_001001375.1 Candidatus Amesbacteria bacterium GW2011_GWC1_47_15
TGCCCTTAGCAATTCTTTCCTTGCCCTCGGAATATTTCTCTTTCAGCTCTTCCGCCACCAACTTCAACGCCTCGCCCATTCTGTCTTTCTTCTTTCTCTTTTTCTTTGCAAAAAGAACAAAAACAAGAACGCTTATTTTCCAGGCATTTCCTCCGGTAGCTGTGTATGTTCCCGGAATTATATCAGAAGGGACATCTAAACAAAAACTAAGAGTTTCTGTATTGTCTTTTGAAATGCCGTCTCCTCTCAGTAGCGTTGTGCTCGTTATTGTAGTTGCACTTGCGCTTTGAAGTTGATCTCCTGTTGTGCAAACACTTGAAGCTTCATTTGAACCAGCAGCTCTGAAATTCTCAGTAAAAATAGTCGCAGGACCGATAAGATCATAAGCAGTAACATCAATAGTCCCCTCGTAGTTTCCAGTGTTAGTAACTTCTACAACAGGAGCCACGACCTGAGTTCCCGGAATGACTGTCCCGAAATTAATTGGCGAACCCGAAGTTATCAATATATCCTGTAATAAATTAACAATAAATGTTTTTGAAGAATCTGTTGCTTGCGCTCCAGCAGCATCTCCAACGCTAACTGTAACTCCCCACATTCCCGCCGCGTCGTAATATTCCATAGGCACAGAACAAGTGTAAGTTATTTGATTTCCTGAGGGCGCACCCCCGACGCAAGAAACAGAATCTCTTTGAACTTCTCCAGTCTTAGTAAAAGAAGCGTGCGCACTCGCCTCAATCAAATCGCTCGCCCCATTAGAATCCTCAGCAGTAAATTGAACAAAAATATCTGCTGTTCCTCCAGCAATCAAACTTACAGGATCCGTCGGGATTACAGAAACAATCGTCGGAGGAAGATTCGTTTCACTATAGCTCAGTCTATAATACAATGCGTCAATACTATAATCCAAGGTGATTCCTCTTCCAGCTATTTTTCTCGCCTGCGCTTTAGCTTCAGCTCTCATAGTCCCCGCCCCAAAGAAATTATTGCAAGCCCAATCTTCTAAATCAGAAATATCTGTGCAAACAACAGGCGCTGAGCCTACATTGCACGAAGTAGTCACAGGTTGCCAAGTATTGTCTTTGTCGTTGTCCACTGCAATAGTGCATTCCCACTGATTCGCAGCTTGACCGAGAGGCAGCCAGCTAGCATAACATATTTCAACCTTTGTTATTGCCCCGCAGTTAGTTATTGAAGGATTAAAATATTCAGATTTAATTCCTCCGTATCTCCTTTCAGCAGCGTGAATTTCTAGAATGTTGTCTGCGCAGCTGATATAATCTCCGCCGGAATCGCAGTTCGAATTAGGATAAAAGCCGTCGCAGGGATCTAAAAATACATTGGCAGATTTCTGAATGTCTTGAGCGTAACATGTTTGAGGTCTTAATTCCACTCCAGCTCCAGGTTCCGCAGCAGGATCTATTATGTAGTCAATCTCTACTTTGCCGCCAACAATTTTCAAATCAAAACTATCTTGCTCTCCAGCAAGTCCTCCCAATAAAATTTTGTTGTATTCGTCGCTGTTTAAGATTTCAAATTCCGCGATTATTTCTGTTCCGCCAGCTTCATAAATTTCAATTTTTGGTTTTCCGCTGATAATCCGAGGATACAAAGTTATATCTCTGTCAGAAGTCAAATTTTTTTCAAAAAGAACGCGAACATATTCATTATCAAAAATAGTTTCACTCCAAATCCCATCTAGTTTTTCTATCTCTGGAAAAATATCACTAAGAAAGTTCTTATTAGAGTCTAAATGTTCCGCTTGCGTTATAACAATTATATCGAATGTCTGATTGCTTAGGTGGGGCGCAGTCCAATTAATTTTATCTATTTTCCCGTCGTTATCGTTATCAGATGCAAAAAAATCAATGTAATTATTTTCTTCAACCCAATAAACAGTCAGCGATGACGCTTTTCGAATGTTCCAGCTTTCTGGAATATCGCTGGAAATTTCAGCATTTTGAATCTCTGTTTCAGAAGAGATTCTAACTCTTTTTCCTCTGCTTGTCTTTTCTTCATTTTTAATTATTTTAGGAGAGATTTCTTTCGTTTCAATTTCTTTCGATATTTCATAAGTTACAGAATTCAAATTTAATTTTGCATCTCCCTCAATCTCGATTCTTAGTGTGTAACTTGTTTTGTTTAAACCCAACCCAGACAGACCGCAAGTTCCAGCGCAATATTCAAAAAATTCTTTTACCGGAATTTCAATTGTGATATTCTGCTCTTCTGTCAAATTTTCTTCAATCAAACTCATATTTTCTTCAAGTGGCAAAGAAGCGTTTGCTTGCGCGTCATTTTCCGGCCCAGGAAGTGCCGTGCTCGCGTTCTCCTCTTCGCCACTTGTTGAATTTGAATCATTAAATTCAGAAATATCAAAACCAGTTATGCTGTTTGTTCTGCTAACTTCTAATTCAGCGCTGTCTAAGACTAATCTGTCTTCCAAATAAATTCTCGCGGTTCCATTTCCCTCGACAAAACCAGAAATCCTAACACTTGCCAGCTCTCCATAATTTTCAACATTCCAAATATATTCCTGGCTGTTTTCAAAAATCAGACTTAAATTATCTGTATAAATTTTTGCTGGCGGCGCAAAAAAAACAGAAGGCTGATAAGAAAGAAGAATCATAATCGCTGTTGCAAATAAAATAAACAAAACAATAAAACCAGTAATTTTTTTCGCCGCAGATTTTTTTCTTTCTCTGTTTAGACTCTTCTTTCTTTTTTCGCATTCTTCAATGTACCAATCGTAATACTCAATCCACTCCCGAATATTTTTCCCATTTCTTTTTTCATTAACAATCCGTTCGTAATCAGCATAAGAAATTTCTCTCTCAATCCATTTTTCTTTCAGCCCCTGAAGATAATCATATATCCTTTGTTTTTCAGCGTTGCACTTCTTTATTTTCGCTTCTAGTTCAACTAAACCATACTTCACTTCCTGGGCCTTTTTCATTACTTACTATGTATGTATTATGGCTTATAAAATTAACCAATTTAGTAAAAATACCTATTATTTATGTATGGCTAAAAACGCAATAATTCTTCTTAGAAAAATTTCATAAATAACTCAGATGATTTGTTTCCCCTGAAATAATTAGCCACCTAGAAGTTCTTAATTAAATATTTACAATTTAAATTTTAATTTCAGGAAAGTTTAAATACCTAATAACTTGCAGATTTTTATGACATACGAACTTAAATTAATCGAAAGAGTATTGGCTTTCCAAGAAACTCTTGAAGAATCAGCAAGAATAGTTGGAGAAAGAGTAGATAATGAATTAAAACACCTTGGTTTTTCAAGAGGTGTTTATATCGACGCAATAAGAAAAGCTTACGAACAGCAGTTGGAATTAGCTCAAGAATTAGCAAGATTACACAATCAAGTTTTTCCAGAAGCAAAGAGGTATAATGCAATAATGGAAAAATTAACAACTCAAGGCAGTTTAAGTGCTAAAGAAAAATTAGATTTGATAAGAGAGAAAAGTTCAATAGCTTTAGGTTAAACTTATTTTCGTTAATTATCTTTTCAAAATTCCCGTCGCCAAAAAATCCCTTTCCCCTCAGTAAAGTTTATAAACCACTCATATCTCAACAACTTGTTAAAATGTTAACTTTAATGAGTGCCTTAATGTTTAACGTCGACAAAACTTCCTTAAACAGAAGTAAAAGTCGCAATTTGCATATTAAGGTATGAGGTATGCAACGTTGTTTATTTTTTTAAGGCACAAATAATATTTGTGAATTTAGAGGTCTTAATATACGAGTGTAAAAAAGATTAATTTTGCCAATCTAAGACTGTAATTAACAGTCGCCAGTTTCAACTATTTAACTAGTTTAAATCCAGTTGATCCTGCTGGCGGCTGCGGCTATTTGGTTTGCAATTAGACATGCAAGTCTGTTGAAAGACGGCGAACTGCTCAGTAACACGTAGCTAACCTGCCCTAATGCTTGGGATACCCTCGGGAAACTGAGATTAAACCCGAATAGGAAATAATTTCTGGAATGATTTATTTCTCAAAGTTAGGATGGGGCTGCGGCTGATTAGCTTGTTGGCGGGGTAATAGCCCACCAAGGCATTTATCAGTAAGGGCTCTTAGCGGAGAAGCCCTGAGAGGGAGTCTGAGACACTACTCCCAGCCCTACGGGGTGCAGCAGTTAGGAAAATTCTGCAATGTACGAAAGTATGACAGAGCAAGCCAAAGTGATTCTCTAATAATTGAGAATCTTTTATGCGATGTAAAAAGTCGCATGAATAAGGACTGGGCAAGACTGGTGCCAGCCGCCGCGGTAATCCCAGCGGTCCAAGTCGCAGCCACTTTTATTGGGTCTAAAACATCCGTAGCTTGCCTCGTCAGTCTTTTGTGAAATCTGGCCTCTTAAGGGTCAGGCGAGCAAGAGATACTGCGAGGCTAGAGATCGGAAGACGTAAGAAGTACGCATAGGGTAGCGGTCAAATGTGTTGATCCTTTGTGGACTAACGATAGCGAAGGCATCTTACGAGAACGAATCTGACAGTGAGGGATGAAGGCTAGGGGCGCAAAACGGATTAGATACCCGTGTAGTCCTAGCAGTAAACACTGCACACTAAACATCGGTCCCTCCTCGAGAGGTATCGGTGCTGTAGGGAAGCCGGAGAGTGTGCTACCTGGGAAGTATAGTCGCAAGGCCGAAACTTAAAGGAATAGGCGGCGGGATACTACAACCAGTGACGCGTGCGGTGAATAAAATTGCCGCAGTAAAATTTGGCTATATGCGGGAACGTCTCGTTAAGCGTTCAGTAGGAAGTTATCGTCGTGAGATGATAATGATTACTAAAAATCTGAACGATAGAGAAAATCCGCAGGGAAGGCTAGAAATTATGTTATCACTTAGAAAAGATAACAAGCAGAAAGGTTTAAATAATGTTAATCTTCTAAGATTTCATGGAAAGATTTTACGAAATCACCAAAAAATTTGAAGCAGGTCACACACTAGAGATAGGAGTGCTTAGATGTTCACATAACGAAGTTCATGTCTTTTTCGATGCAGGAACACGATATGAAAATTGTTTCAAGACAGGAAGGAAATTATCAAGTAACTCATAACTTTCTTGGAAGATCTCCTTTAGGAAGTTTCCATCAGGATTCTGATGGACATTTAATATCCGATTCTCCTTCATTAATTTTAGAAGAAATGGATGAACATCATGCTAAGCAATATGAAAGTGAAATTGCAGTTAGAAGAATTGCACGACAACATTTATAATAATTAATTTTCTAGAACCCTCAGAGACTACATGCCAGACACTAACAAATAATTTCAGTTAGTGAAGATATAGTCCGATCCTTACAGAGATGTAAGGAGTTGCGCAGAAATGCGTAACCACTGTTACAGTAAAATTTAAATAATCCAAATACTAACGAATAGTATTAGATGGACCAGCCGGGAATCAAACCCGGATTTCAAGGGGATCAGCCAAGAGTCTTAATCATTAGACGACTGGCCCATCTGACTTTTTTTAAATTTCTAAATTATTTAAATCTATTTTAAAAATAACAGTTGTAACATAAATGTCAATTAGATTCTACACCGTGAACCTCACCAGGGTCGACAGCAGAATGAAGGTCAGTCTAAAGGGCTTACCTGACACGCTGAGAGGGGCCGCAAGGCCGACGTCAGCCTGTGTCGTGAGATGATCTGTTAAATCAGATAACAGGCGAGACCCGCGTGTACATTTACTTTGTACAATGTACAGACTGCCTTGGTAACAAGGAGGAAGGTGCGGGCTACGTTAGGTTAGTTCAGCCCGAATGCCCTGGGCTACACGCGCGCGGCAATGATACATCCAAAGGGTCGCAACTCCGAGAGGAGAAGCTAATCTCATAAACTGTATCCTAGTTCAGATTGAGGATTGCAACTCATCCTCATGACGCTGGAATTGGTAGTAATCGGATTTTATCAGAGTCCAGTGAATAAGTCAATGTCCCGTGCACTCACCGAAAGAAATGTGCTTGGCAGCTTTATTATCTAGCAAGTGAAAATCTTGCAATTATTTTTCAATCGTCAATTAGTGCGGAAAAATAATTTAGTCGACGGCAGGCGTAATCAGTAATGGTTAAGCTGAAGGGCCCGAGACAAAATTCAGCCCGTGTTCCGCAAGGAACTTCACGACGACATCTGCATCGGGTCGGTGGCAGATGGAAGTCAAAAGAATTTAACGTGGATGAATGAAACAGAAAATAAAGTGACCCAAGGAGATCCTATTAAAGAAAGGTTTAAATAGAGAAATATTTCCGTATAATTATGGAAAACTTAGAAAAGATTACTGAAGCTGTAAAGATTTTGGCACTTACAGTGCCTGTAACTGCTTTATATATTGGAGCAATTATAGCAGCAGGTAAACATGCTGAAAAAAGTTATATCCTTAGAAAGAAATATAACTCAGAAAAAGCAGATAAAACTGAACAAATTGGAAGATAATCCAATATGCTAGTAATGCTAATTAAATTTCTAAACGCAAAAACTAAATAGGAAGTCAGCCTAACTCATAGTACTTGAAAAAGGAAGGGGTTAGACCAATGTTAAACAACGATTATATTGTCGGATTAGTCGACGGAGAAGGTTCTTTTTACGTGCGTCTCAATACAGACAAACGCAGAAGAAACAAAGTTGAATTAAAATTCAGCTTGAAACTTCGTCATCAAGACAAAGAAATTCTTGAACAACTCAAATCGTTTTTTGATTGTGGAAATATCTACATTCAAAGAGACAAACGTCCAAATCACGAAATTTGTTACAGATTTGAAGTCAACAACAAAAAGGATATTATCAACAAGATAATTCCTTTCTTTGAAACTAATCCTCCAAGAATTAAATCTCGTTCAAGAGATTTTGAATTGTTTAAGCAAATCACAAATTTATCTCAAAAAGAAAATCTTGATTTGCAATTAATTCAATCTCTAAAAGAACAAATGCATTGGGCTCGCAGTATACGAGAAAATCGTCTGTACTGTGGGGAACCAAGTAGCTCTTAATAATTAAGAGTGAAAAAGGAAATGCCCGTCAAACCAACCGAGTTATGCTTTGGCGAGGCCCGTTAGGGACGAACCTCGGTATAGCAAGGTAGGTTAAGTCGTCACAAGGTATCTGTAGGGGAACCTGCAGATGGATCACCTCCTAAAAATATTTTAAAAAATATTTTTTAATTTTCTCAAAATATTAAATTAATAAAATAAATTCGTTGCATACCTCATAACTCATTCGAGTTATGGACCAGAAATTCCTAACGGAATTTCTGCATCGTTAACATTTTCACAGCATATGACTTCCAAAAAAATTTTTGGAACGATGTAAACAATAAGATTTAAAACCAACGAAAACAGCTCAATAATATTTGGGCTCGTCGTTCAATGGTAGGATATCTCATTTGCACTGAGAAGGTCCGGGTTCGATTCCCGGCGAGTCCAGTTCGCTCACCGCTCGGCGTCGAGTAATCTCGACGACGTATGGGGACGTATTCGTCACCTAGCGAGTACTCGAGCAAGAGTGAGTCGAACTTTCCCTGTTCCAAATCCGGACAAGAGCAAGTCAAACTTCTCCTCTTCTCCCGCAAATTAAATTTATCCAAAATCTTTAATCATATTCACTCATGTGAAATTCAGAGATGAATTAAAACATCCGCAATGGTGAAACACCGTCGGTGTTTTATCAAGCAGAGAAATATTCAATGAAGCAAGTAGGAAGGCAAGAAAATACAAGTAATTTATTACTTGTGTTCAGAAGGTCTAATTTGATATTAACACTATTAGGTGGATAGCTTGGTTTGGATTGCGATGAAGGACGTGGCAAGCTGCGATAAGCTCAGGGTAGGCGCATGCAGCCTTTGAACCTGAGATCTCCTAATGCGAAAACGTTCTCTTCGGAGAATGCAGAAATGCAAGCATACGCCGGGAATTGAAACATCTTAGTACCGGCAGGAAAAGAAATCATTTGAGATGCCCCCATTAGCAGCGAGCGAAAAGGGCTCAGGGCGAACCGAATCTTCCGTCGAAAGATGGATAGAGATGTGGTGAGAATAAATAGCTAAGTTATTGAAGAAAAGTTTTCTGGAAAGAAATACCTCAGAGGGTGATAGTCCCGTATCTGAAAATAATATGTTGTTTCTCGATAGAGTAGGGCTTCCTAGATAGGATGTCTGAATACGCGAGGATTAACTCGCAACCCTAAACATCAATCCAAGTCCGATAGCAAACAGAGTACCGCGAGGGAAAGCTGAAAAGTACCCATAAACGGGGGTCAAAAGACTTGAAATCTAATAGTTACATCTGGTTACGGCATTAAGGTGTTGTAACGTGCGTTTTGAAAAACGAACCAAGGAGTTTATTTAAGTGGCAAGGTTAAAATGAAGCCGAAGCGAAAGCGAGTCCGAAAGGGCGATAGTCACTTGGATAAGACCCGAAGCTAGACGATCTAATCGTGAGCAGGACGAAGTTTTCCGAAAGGGAAATGGAGGTCCGAACCAGTGTTATGTGCATGTACTTGGATGACTTGCGATTAGGGGTGAAAAGCCAATCTAGTTTAGCGATGGCTGGTTCCTGTCGAAATATGCCTCCGTATAGTCTTATTTAGTTTGGAGACGAGGTAAAGTACGGATAGAGTTTGCAGACCCGCAAGGGTACGGAACTCTTTCCAACTCAGAACTTGTTTTCTGCAAAAAATAGGAATGGGGGGCAGCGCGTAAGGTGCTGTTCCGAGACCCGAACAAGGGAGACTAAAGTTAAGGTCCCAAAAAGTATGTTAAGTGTGACAAAGGGAGTCTGAAACCTAAGACACTAGGGATGTAGGCTTAGAAGCAGCCACCATTCAAAGAAAGCGTAACAGCTCACCTATCGAGGTTTTAGGCCCCGAAAATGGACGGGGCTAAACATACTACCGATACTTTAGAGGCACTCGCAAGAGTGTTCTGGTAGACAGGCGCGGATTCTGCGCAGAAGTTCTTCCGAGAGGAAAGATGGAGCGGAATCCGACGAGAATCTTGGTGTAAGTAAGATCAAATTATTCTGAGAACGAATAACGTCGAAAGAGCGCGGTTTCCTTGGCACTATCGTTTAACCAAGGGTTAGTCGGCGCCTAAGTCACACCTTAGCTGGTTGTGGCGAATGGAAATCTGGTTAATATTCCAGAACTAATTAAACTCGTTATTACATAAATCGCTTTGGGATAAGCAGAGGTCCGGAAGGACTAATGCGCAAGAAGTCTGTGGATCATAATGATTAGAAGCAGAGAATTGCGCGTGAATCTGCTGACTCCGAGAGCCCTTGAAAACTTTATGTCTAGAGTTTAGTTAGCCGTACCTAGAACCGACACTGGTGCTCTGGCTGAGAAGGCCAAGACGTGAAAGGACAACCTGGTTAAGGGAATTCGGCAAACTGGCCCCGTATCTTCGGTAGAAGGGGTGTCTATGTTCGTACCATTAGGTGCGTTTGTAGATCGCAGTAACAAGGATCGCCCGACTGTTTATCAAAAACATAGCCGAGTGCAAACCCGAAAGGACTAGTATACTCGGTGAGACCTGTCCAGTGGTGGTGTTTCAAACTTCAGTTCAATGGAGCTAAGACCCATCAAACGGCGGGCCTAACTATGAGGCTCTTAAGGTTAAGTAACGCTAGCTTTACATTATCGTCGGTAAAACGGTAATGCTCCAAGCTTCACAGTTAAGAATAAACAGAAAATAAAAAACCAAAATGGAGAAAATCGAGCTATTTGCTGGAAACTCCGAGAATATCTAAATACTCGTCGATAAATTTAATTTCATCGTCAGTAAAAATTTTAGATTGCGGACAATCAGCAGGAAAGACGAGGAAAGTTTAAATAAAGAATATCTGTATAAGTTTTATGGTAATGTTATCAACAACCGTGAATAACATACACAGATATGGTCCTGAATGTATGACTAATCGTAGTTCATTAGTAGACGGAGCAAGCTTAGATGCGCTTGCAGATTATGTATCTAGATATGAATCCGAACTTAGAGAATTTGAAAAATTATCTCTAGGTAGGAAGATAATTTCATATATTTCAGGAGATAATCCAAAAGTTGATATGGTATATTTCAGTCTTGCTAAAAGAAGACTTGAACGAGAAAGCCATAAGTAATTCTCGAATCCTCAGAGACTTTACGCTCGACACTAATTAATTCGCGAGAATAGTTATCAAATAATTATTCTCCAAGCGAAGCATTTTGTCGAAGACAAATGCGAAGCAATTAATTCGCGAAGATAAAGTCCGAACTTCATAGCGATATGAAGAATTGAATTCAATTAGAATTCAGATTAACAAAATGAGCGTAATGCCTTGTCGTCTGAATGGCGACGTGCATGAATGGTTTAATGAGGTGGTCGCTGTCCCTAACCAGAACCTTCTGAACTCATCTACTGGTGAACACGCCAGTAATGCCTATTGGGAAGCAGAGACCTTGTGAACCTTTACTGCAACTTGTTGTTGTAGCTTTAAGGGGAATGCATAGAGTAGGTAGGAGCGTCGATGTTGCATTTTAGGATGCAACGGAGCAACCCTGTAACACTACCTATTTCCCTTGAAGTTGCTCACTCGCTTTAGCGGGGACACCAGCAGGCGGGCAGTTTGGCTGGGGCGGCACCCTGCAGAAAAGATATCTGCAGGGCCCAAAGTTAAGCTCATCCAGGTCGGAAATCTGGAGTTGAGTGCAGAGGCAAAAGCTTAACTGACTGCGTTTCGCACAGCAAAGAACGCAGAGATGAAAGTCTGGCTCAGCGACCCCACGTGATCTTTTAATAGGATCCGTGTGTGACAGAAAAGGTACTCCAAGGATAATTGGCTTGTCGCGCCCGATAGTCCATATTGACGGCGCGGTTTGGTGCGTCGCTGTCGGCTCTTCCTATCCTGGTACTGCACAAGGTACCAAGGGTGTCGGAGTTCA
>LCNU01000022.1 GCA_001001375.1 Candidatus Amesbacteria bacterium GW2011_GWC1_47_15
TAAATTTTGTTTGATTATCACATACATCCATTTGCCCGGCAGATATTCCATTATTTCCTCAGGTTTCAGCCGGAACGATTTTATCCCTGCTACCTCATCAATTATTTGAATCACAGTTGCTTTCATCCTGAAAAGATTGTAAATTGAAAATTGTTAATTGTAAATTTACTTGATGTGCTACAACTGCGGATGCGGAATACCTGATGATGATATGGGCCAACCGGATGAGGCAATTACTGAAGCCACGTTCGAAAAAGCAGCTAAAGGGTTTGGAATGACGCTCGAAGAAACCAAACAGGAAGTTTTGAAAATGCTGCAAAAACAAATTAAGGAAAAAACTATCCATCGCTGACAATTATGCGGCCTGCCCATTCTTTAATCCTGCTCCTGGTAATAGGTGTAGTTATCGTTGGCGGCCTGCAGTTGGGTATCAAAAAGCTGACTTCGCCTGCCTCCACCGTAGGATGCCTTGCTCTCACCGATGACGGGCAGACGGATCCGACAGAGACAGTAGCCATCTGGCAGGGGCGGGCAATTGCCCCTCCCCAGGCCCAAAACGAATCTCTTCTTGCCGCCGCCCCCGTCCTGGGAGAATCATCAGAGGAAAAATGGATTGAAATCGATCTTTCCGAACAGCGGTTAACGGCTCACCAGGGAGGTTCGGTCTTTCTTACCAGCCTAATCTCCAGCGGACTCTGGAACAAGACCCCGGCTGGTGAATACCGCATGTGGTATAAAATCCGCTCTACCAAAATGTCAGGGGGCAGTAAGTTGAACAAGACATATTACTATTTGCCCAATGTCCCATATGCCATGTTTTTCTACGGTGATTACGGGATCCACGGTACCTATTGGCACAACAATTTCGGCAACCCCATGAGCCACGGATGCGTAAATGCCCCCACATCCGTCGCCGAAAAACTATTTTACTGGGTCGGGCCGGTGCTCCCCGAAGGTAAAAAATCTGTCCGTTCTTCAGCCGAAAATCCGGGTACCCGGGTCGTAGTTCACCAGTAATATATGTTTTCCGATAGATTGATCAGTTTTGTCGCCGATTATCTGATATTTATTTTTCCTGTCATGCTGGCTGCTATCTGGTTTGCCGGTTACCGCAAAGCCTTTTACCATATGGTGCTGTCCGCCGGTTTTGTTTGGATACTTTCTTCACTTATTAAAGATTTTTTTTATTTTCCCCGCCCCTATATTGTGGATGCCCGGATTCCTGCCGCCCGGTTTTTTCTGGACGGTTCTTTTCCCAGCGGCCACACAGCCGTCGCCTTTGCCCTTTCGTTTTCGCTTTTTATTTATCACCGTTCCCTGGGTTTGGCTTTATTGGCGCTCAGTTGTATTATTGCCTTCGGCAGAGTTCTGGGCGGAGTGCACAGTTTTCTGGATGTATCGGGAGGAATATTACTGGGTTTATTCACCGCTTACATAGCTCAGATTCCCCTTGACACTTATCACTCCAAGTGTTAGACTGCTAAAACATTTAAAGGAAAATTATGGCCTTTTCATTATCCCGCCCAAACAATCCTGCCCCGGAAACTTCCCCCCATACTTATCCCGTTGTTGCCTTGCGTGAAGGCGTAGTATTTCCCCACACTGAAGCCCATCTTACTTTCGGCCGTCCCAAGAGTAATTCCGCCATCGAAGCCGCAATCAGAAGCGACAAACACGTCGTTTTTATCGCCCAAAAGACATCTACTGTCAATCCCGCTCCGGAAGATTTGTATCAGACGGGTACCCTTTGCGTTGTCGAGCAGGTGGCTCCCTACGGCCAGGAAATTCTGGCTCTCGTCCGGGGGATTAACCGGGTCAAGCTGGGACCGATCGTTTCCGAGGATCCTCATTTTGTCGCCCAGGTCGAGACACTTCCGGAACAATATGTGGAAAACGATAAACTGGTAGCTCTTGCCCGCCAGGCGATTACGGAATTCAAAAATGCCTTCAACCTGGGCAAATCAGTTGAGTTCCCTGTCTTCATGCGTTTGATGTCCGGTGTTTCCGCCCCGGAGCTGGCAGACCAGATCGCCAATTCTCTGGAAGTCAGCACCGAAGTCAAGCAGGAACTGTTGGAGACTGCCGACGCCGGAGTCCGTCTGGAAAAAGTTCTCCAGCATCTCGTGCATGAAATTAAAGTCCTGGAGCTGGAAAAGACTATTTCTTCAAAAACCCACGCCAAGTTCGAGAAAAATATGCGCGAGCAGGTTCTGCGCGAGCGCAAAAAGACTATTCAGGAAGAGCTCCAGAAACTGGGGGCCGAAGGCACAGAGGATGATGATGATATCGCCCTTTTGAAAAAGCGCATCAAGGCAGCCAAAATGCCGGTTACTGTGCGCCAGAAAGCGGAAAAGGAGCTGGTACGACTGAGCCAGATGAGCCAGCACAATCCCGAATCAAACTATATCCATAGCTACCTGGACTGGCTCGTGGATATGCCCTGGTCCGTCTCTTCCACCAGTCAGGTTTCAATTCAAAATGCCGACAAAGTTTTAGATGAGGATCATTACGGCCTCAAAAAAGCCAAGGAAAGAATATTGGAGCATCTGGCAGTGATGAAGCTGAAATCCAAGCTGTCTACCAATTCCGAGTCCGGTCCGACCATTCTTTGTTTTGTCGGCCCCCCCGGTGTGGGAAAAACATCCATTGGTAAATCTATAGCTCGGGCTCTGGGACGCAAATTCGTTCGGGTTTCTCTCGGCGGAGTCCGGGACGAAGCGGAAATCCGCGGCCATCGCCGCACTTACGTCGGTAGTATGCCCGGCCGGATAATTCAGGGGATCAAAAACGCCGGCACCAAAAACCCTATCTTCATGCTGGATGAAATAGACAAATTGGCTTCGGATTATCGGGGAGACCCCTCAGCCGCTCTCCTGGAAGCTCTTGACCCGGAGCAAAACCGCGAGTTTTCGGACCACTATCTGGAAGTTGCCTTCGATTTATCCCAGGTGATGTTTATCACCACGGCCAATATGCTGGATACTATTCCACCGGCCTTACGCGACAGGCTTGAAGTTATCACTTTTGCCGGCTATACCCTGGACGAAAAATATCATATCGCCAAAGATTATCTCTGGCCCAAACAGTTAAGAAACACCGGTCTGGATGTCAGTTACCAGATGCCGGAAGCGGCATTAAAGGAAGTGATTCAGCGTTATACCCGGGAGGCTGGTGTCCGGGATCTGGAGCGCAACCTGGCCAAAATCTGCCGCAAGCTGGCCAGAAACATTGCCGAAAAGAAAAAGATCAGCAAAAGTGTATCCATTATAGATATCCGCCGTTTCCTGGGCCCCGCCCGTTACCCGGAGACACTTGCAGAGAAAAAAGATGAAATAGGTATGAGTACCGGTCTGGCCTGGACTGAAGCAGGGGGAGACATACTGTTTATAGAAGTAGCTCTGATGCCCGGTAAGGGTGATGTCCAGCTGACAGGCCAGCTGGGTGAAGTCATGAAAGAGTCTGCCAAAGCCGCGTATTCCTATGTCCGTTCGCGCTGGAAGGCTCTGGGCTTGAAAGAAAGTTTTTATAAGAAACTGGATATTCATATCCACGTCCCCGAAGGGGCCGTTCCCAAAGACGGGCCATCCGCCGGTATAGCTATCGCGACAGCCATCGTCTCAGCCCTGACCCACGTTCCTTCCCGCCGCGATGTGGCCATGACGGGGGAGATCACGCTTCGCGGCCGGGTTTTGGAAATAGGCGGCGTCAAGGAAAAGGTGATAGCCGCTCACCGGGCCGGGATCAAGCAGGTAATAATGCCCAGGGAAAACCGCAAAGACCTGGAAGATGTTCCGGGGAGCGTCAAACGGGACCTCAAATTTCATTACGCCTCACATCTGGACGAAGTATTAAAAATAGCTCTGCGTCTTCCCTCCGTAGACAAACGGATTCCTTCCCGCCGCCCCTCTTCCGCTGCCTACCCTATCCCCGCCTAACATTCAAACATCCCTCACTACCCACCTCGGGGGTGTGCTAGGCACGAAATTTTCTCACCTCGGGGGTGTGTGGTAGATTTCAAGTAAGTGATACAATTTTATTAATGCCCGGTCGCGACCAAATACTGGTAAATGGAGAAATATATCACGTTTACAACAGGGGAATAACCCATCAGGATACATTTATAGATCCTGGTGACTATTATCGGGCTTTGGATACTTTGGTATACTATCGTCCTGAAAAATTTTCTTTAAGATACTCGCATTATATTCGTCTTACCGAATCCACAAAACAAGAACTTTCTTTCCAAGCTCAACAAAATTCTGTTCATCTGGTCGACCTTGTAGCTTATTGCTTTATGCCCAACCATTTTCACTTATTGATTCAACAGCGGACGGAAGAAGGGATATCAAATTTTTTAAGCCGCTTCACCAATAGTTATACACGTTATTTCAATACGAAAAGAAGTAGGATTGGCCCGCTTTTTCAAGGCCGGTTCAAAGCAGTGAGAATTGAGGGGGAGGAACAATTGATTCATGTCTCCCGCTATATCCATCTCAATCCTTATTCCGCCGGAATGGTAAACTCCGCTTCCGGGCTGTCCGGTTATATGTACTCCTCCTATCCGGAATACCTGGGACTGTCTCCCTTTCCAGTTTGTCAGAAAGTGGCTGTTTTGAGTATTGTCCCCCGTGATGTGTACTCACGGTTTGTCGTAGGTCACGCCGATTACCAGCGGGAACTTCAATTAATCAAACACCTGCTGCTGGAATAATCAATGGCACATCCCGACACCTGGAGTTTGTGGGATTTCATCCGGATTTATTATAGGAAACTGAAGGACTCAAGGATTTGATTATACGTGACTATATTTTCAAGTACCTTGCTCTCCTCCCCACCCAGTTCAATATAGTAATTAGCGCCGTTTTTTCTAAACCAGGTAACGACACTGTAAAAAGACTCTGTGGGGTCTCCCGGCAGGGTTCTGCTTACAAGCTGGACAGCCTTGATATTCCCAAGGGCTGTATTCCCGGACTTGTATAATCGTTCTCCTTCTCCTGTCGAAATTGGTTTAGTCAGCCATTCGCCATACTGTTCCTGGGAATTCAGTTCGTACCTGATCTTTTCGTTTGTCATGACGGTAATTGCAATTTGGGTTCTGAATCCTGCGGATTCCGTTGCCATCCCGCCGGGTGGGATAAAAGTCACTTCCCCCGGAATACCGATAAATTCACTTAATGATCCGATATTTTCTTTTGTCTGGTTTCTGCTGATTAGAATGCCCGCCACTGCCAGACCGCCGGCCAAAAGTATTGCCAACACGACAAGCAACACAATTCTGGTAGGGTTTTTTTGGGCAGGGACGGGAGCGGGTGGAGGAAGGGGGGCAGGCGGCGGTGCGGTAACCGGCAGTGTTTGCGTCACTGCCGGGGGAGTAGGATTTTGCGTTTGTTCATCCATATTCTTACCTGATCAGCATATCAAATAATTATGGTCAAAAACAAATATAATGCTAAAATCCCCGAGTTTCACTCATTCTTCCAAAGCTTACCAGAGTCCGGAAGACGCATAAAAAATAATTACTTCAGCAGTTCCAGTCCTCCGAATAGCCCGCACTTGTCCCCCAGTTCTCCCGGCACGACCTCCGGAAGGGACTTGAATTTCATCATTTGCTGTTTCAGGGTACTCTTTAGCAAGTCGAAGGGTACGGACTGCATCACCCCTCCGGACAGCACAATCATCTCCGGCGACCAGATGACGATCAGGTTATGTATTCCCACTGCCAGGAGTCTTGCTTCGTTCTCCCATGCTTGTTGATCTGCAATTTCCTCAGGCGTTCTTCCGTAAATTCTTTCCAGTGCCCTGCCGGACACGAAATCTTCCCAGTAACCGATATTGCCGTCCACGTCTATTATCTGATGCCCGGGTTCAAATCCAAATGCATTGGTCTCTATTTTTCCGTCGGTTATTTTTACCCCTCCCACTCCGGTACCGACGGTCAAAAATCCCACGGTTTGTTTTCTCCTGCCGGCTCCGGCAATTGCCTCCCCCAACCCTCCCAAAGCGGCATCGTTTTCCAAAATCACTCGGCCTCCGCTTGCAACCTCCAGCCGTTTTTTTATCTCCTTTCCCTCCCAGTCTTTCAGATTAGGACTGGTCAAAAGCTTTGTTTTCTTTTTATCCCACACCCCCGCAAATCCCGCTGTTACTCCTCTGATCGTATTCCCGCCTCCTGCTTTTTTTATTTCGTTTTCAATTATTTTTATACCCTCTTCAAAAATTTGCGGGGTTTTAATGCAGGAAACATTATCAAACGACTGGCCGTTTCCGGATATTCCCATCCGGATATTCGTTCCTCCGATGTCAAATACTAAATACATTTTCCTGTATAAATAGTATAGTATAAACAATGCCCATCAGGGTGCTGATGTTTGGTTGGGAACTTCCCCCATTCAACAGCGGAGGACTGGGTGTGGCTTGTGATGGCTTAAGCACCGCCCTGGCTCAACAAAACATCGACTTGACTTTCGTTTTGCCCCACAGATTCCCTATAAACAAGGGCGGCTTTAGGCTGGTTTTTGCGGACGACCAGCCTTCAGATTGGTCAAACCAATCGCCGTATCTGCACCCTACATCTTCACCGGCAGCATACATTCGTGACCTTTTATTATCTGTCCGGCGTTATGCGCGTAATGCCCGCCGGATTGCAGCCGAAAATCCACACGATTTAATTCATGCCCACGACTGGTTGTGTTTCCCGGCCGGCATAAGTGCTGGACAGGTCTCGGATCGTCCATTAGTTTCGCATATCCACGCGACGGAATACGACCGTTCAGGGGGCAGCGGCGCCGACCCCATAGTTTACTCTCTGGAAAAACAAGGGCTGGACGAAGCGGATGCGGTCATCGCTGTCAGCAATTTCACCAAAAGGCTGCTTACTACCCATTACTTCCAGCCTGCCTCCAAAGTCAATGTGGTTCACAACGGCATCAAAACCGAGGAATTCGGATTTGAATCCCCTTCCGGAACTGATATTCTCGATCCTCTGAAAAAAGCCGGCTACAAGGTCGTCCTGTATGTCGGCCGTCTTACCATGTCCAAGGCGCCGGATAATTTCATCCGGGCAGCCGCCCGAGTGCTGGAATACCAGCCAAAAACAGTATTTTTACTTGCCGGATCAGGCGAGATGGAAAGCCAGGTCATATCTCTTGCCGCCCGGCTGGGAATTTCAGATAAGGTTTTATTTGCCGGGTTTATCCGGGGCACCCTGCTTCACCAGGTTTTCAGAACAGCTGACTTGTTTATTATGCCTTCCGTTTCGGAGCCGTTCGGGCTTACAGCGCTCGAAGCCGTTGCTTCCGGTACACCTGCCCTGATTTCCAGGCAATCCGGTGTTTCCGAAGCCCTGTCTCACGTCCTCAAGGTGGACTTTTGGGATATCGACGAGATGGTCAATCAGATCGTCTCCGTACTCAGCCATCCTCCTCTCCACGATGCTCTGCAGGCCAACGGCCGCAAGGAAGTAAAAGGCGTCTCCTGGGCCGCCGCCGCCGCCAAAACCATCGAAATCTACAAAAAAGTCTTGCGAAAAAACTGAATTGATTGAATATTGAAAATTGAACATTGAATATTGATTATAAATTTCAAATTAAAAATGAAAAATTAGGTTCATGAGCGCCCTTTGTCTCTATTTCCAGGTCCACCAGCCGTATCGCGTCCGCAAATACCGGATTTTTGATATCGGCCGTTCACACGAGTATTTCTCGGACTCCTCGCCCAGGTTAAGCAACAAAACCATTCTCAACAAGGTATCTGAAAAATGCTATCTGCCCACCAACAACACTCTCCTGCGACTCTTAAAAAAACATCCTCAGTTCAAGATCAGTTTTTCCCTGTCGGGCGTCCTTTTGGACCAGCTTCAGGAATTCGCCCCTGCAGTTCTGGATTCATTCAAAAAACTGGTTGGTACCGGCCGTGCGGAAATCCTCTGCGAGACATATTTCCATTCTCTGTCCTTTATTTACTCCCCCGTGGAGTTCACCCGCCAGGTAAATCTGCACAAAGCCAAAATCAAATCGGTGTTCGGTCTTACCCCTCTGGTCTTCCGCAACACGGAACTCATCTACAGCAATTCCCTGGCTGAGCGCATAGCCAAATTGCGTTTCAAGGCAGTATTGGCTGAAGGTGCGGACAATATTCTCGGCTGGCGCAGTCCCAATTACCTGTATCACCCCCCCGGGCATCCCAAGCTGAAGCTCCTTCTCAAAAACTACCGCCTTTCGGACGATATCGCTTTCCGTTTTTCGGATAAATCCTGGAGCCAGTATCCGCTGACCGCTCCCAAATTTGCCTCCTGGGTTAACGCTGTCAATGGGGGAGGGGACATTGTGAATTTATTTATGGACTACGAGACTTTCGGCGAGCACCAATGGGCGGATACCGGCATTTTCGAATTTATGGATCATCTCCCGGGTGAAATTCTTAAGCATCAGGACAATTATTTTGTTACACCGTCCCAAGCCGCCGATAAATTACCCTCCCGGGGAGAATTGGATGTGCCCTTTTATGTTTCCTGGGCGGATGTAGAGCGGGATCTTTCCGCTTGGACGGGTAATCCCATGCAGGATGACGCTCTCTCCAAGCTGTATGCTCTGGAAAAACTGGTATTGAGGACCAAGGATTCAGAATTAATTGCGGACTGGCGCCGTCTCCAGACATCCGACCATTTTTATTATATGTGCACCAAGTGGTTTTCAGATGGAGACGTCCATAAATATTTCAATCCCTACGATTCCCCCTACGAAGCCTTCATTTCTTTTATGAATGTCCTTTCTGACCTCAAACTTCGCCTCTCAACCAAAATCAGTAAATCCGAAAATTAATTATGCCCAAATCCCTCATCTTAAGTAACGGCAACCTTCTGGTAGGCTATGATGCTCATGCCCAGGTACGCGACTTTTATTTTCCCTTCGTCGGTCTGGAAAATCAGACCGCCGGCCGCCTGTCGCATTTGATAGGTGTCTGGACGGATGAAAGTTTTTCCTGGCTTTCGGATCCCGGCTGGTCTATAAGTATTTTTTACCGGCCGGATTCACTGACCAGTCAGGTTACTGCAACTCATCCGGGTTTGCAGATCGAGTTGTCTTTCACTGACGTAGTTTACAACGAGAAAGACATCTTCCTGCGTGAAATTACCGTCCACAATTTAAGTACTTTCCCCAGGCTGGTAAAAATATTTTTCAATGCCCAGTTTGAAATCTACGAATCATTCCGCAAAGATACGGCTTTTTACGATCCCAATTCCAAGGTAATCGTTCATTACAAAGGCCGCCGGGTATTTGTCATCAACGCTGTGTGCGAAAACCAGAGCTTCGACGATTTTTCAACCGGTCTATTAAATATCGAAAACCGGGAGGGCACCTATGCCGATGCCAAGGATGGATTTTTATCCAAAAATCCCATCGAGCACGGCCCTGTGGATTCGGTGATCGCCGTCTCACTGAATCTGGATCCGCAAAAGACCAAAACCGTTCACTACTGGATTACTGTTTCCAAACTCATGGAAGAAGCATACGAACTAAACCGCTACGTTTTGGATCGCACGCCGTCCCATCTTATCAAAACCACCCACGATTATTGGTTTGCCTGGGTAAACCGCGGTGCCTGGCATTTCCCCCGGCTTTCCGCGGAAATTACAAATTTGTTCAAGCGCTCCCTGCTTCTTATCCGCACCCACGCAGACAATCGGGGCGGAATTATCGCTTCCTGCGATTCGGATATGCTTCAATACGGACGGGATAATTACAGCTATGTCTGGCCCAGGGACGGCGCCTTTTCCGTTATGGCTCTGGACAGGGCAGGGGAAGATGAAGTTACCCGCCGCTTTTTCCGGTTTTGCGACAGCGTAGTATCCCCGCCGGGTTACTTCCTGCATAAATTCCGGCCGGACCAGTCGCTGGGTAGTTCCTGGCACCCCTGGGCTTCCCGTACGGACGGCCAGCCCCAGCTTCCGATACAGGAAGACGCCACGGCCCTGGTCCTGTATTCCCTGTGGTCCCACTACAATGCCACGCGGGATTTGGAATTTATAGAAAGTATTTACAACTCGCTCATCAAAAAATCAGCCGAATTCCTGGTTTCTTACCGGGATCCGGCCACCAAGCTTCCCCTTCCCAGTTACGATCTTTGGGAGCAGGATTACGCGACCCACACTTACACCGCCTCCACCGTTTATGCCGCCCTGATTGCGGCCGGTAAATTTGCGGATCTCTTAGGTAAGTCCAAAACATCCTCCAAATACACTACAGCTGCCGCCGAAATAAAACAGGCCATTATGGACCATATGTATGATTCCTCCACCGGCTTGTTCTATCGCTCCGTGTTTTTGGGTTCAGACAATCCGCCGGATAAAAGGGCGGATTTTTCTGTGCCTTACGGTCTGTTCCGCTTCGGTATCCTGGAACCCCACTCTCCCCATCTTACCCACAACATTTCTTATACCTTAAACAAACTCGGGTTAAATACGCCTGCCGGAGGTGTCGCCCGGTATGAAGGGGATTGGTATTACCGGAGCGCGGACGAAGTCCCCGGCAATCCGTGGTTTATAACCACCCTCTGGCTGGCTCAGTATTATCTGACCCAGGTACAGAAGCCCCAGGATCTGGGAATGGTGGAGCGCCTCCTCTCATGGGTGGCGGATCATGCTTCGCCTGCCGGTATTCTTTCCGAACAGCTGGATCCCCATACCGGCGCGCCTCTTTCCGCCGCTCCCCTCATCTGGTCCCATGCCGAATTCGTCTACACCATCCTGGAATACCATTCAGTCCTCTCCCGCCTGCAAAACCTCTGATTTAAATCCATCCCAGTCTGCCGGTGTGGGAGGTCACGTTCTTTCTGTCCAGCCTGTCTCCTATTTCCGGATATTTTTCCAGTTCATCCGCCAGTCTGTTTTTGCATTTTATTAATTCTTCTGCGGTATCGGCCTCAAACCGGATAGTCAGGTACGGACTGGTATTGGAAGCCCTCACCAGTCCCCAGCTGGTATCCGAAAATTCTATCCTGGCTCCGTCAATATCAATCACTTTAAATAATTGAACAAAATAGTTTTTGATCTTATCCACTATTTCATGCTTTATTCTGTCTTCGCATGGCAGCTTCAGTTCCGGTGTGGAAATCGTTTCCGGCACTTGTTCCATAAACTGGGAAACTGTCAAGTTGGTTTTAGACATGAGCTGCAGGAACTTTGCCGCGGCGTATAGTCCGTCGTCTATCCGGAAATAATCCTCCGCAAAATAAAAATGTCCCGATATTTCGCCCCCGAAGATTATTTCTTTGTCTTCCCTCATGCTTCGCTTGATCGGCGCGTGCCCTGTCTTGTGCATCAGGGGTATACCGCCGAAACCAGGCAGCAGGTCATCGAGAAGCCGGCTGCATTTGATGTCATAAAGGATCTTTTTTCCCGGTTTTCTGGTGAGGATATCCCTGGAGATCACAAGTATCATATGGTCGGCGTTTATAAATTTGCCCTTTTCGTCCACGGCGCCAAATCTGTCCCCGTCCGCGTCAAACCCGATTCCCATATCCGCCTTTTCTTCCGTTGTTTTGTCGATCAAAAACCTCATGGCATACGGGTCCTCCGGGTCCGGTACGTGGTTGGGGAATCTGGCATCCGCCCGTGAAAAAAGTTCCGTCACTTCGCACCCCAGTTCACGGAAAATCTGCGGCGCGAATTTGCCGGCGCTGCCGTTGCCGCTGTCTATCACTACTTTAAATTTTCTTTCAAACCGGTTATGTTCCAACAGGTATTTTCTATAGTCAGTAAATACCTCTTTTTTTGTCAGCTTTCCTTCCGTATTCTTTACCCATTCTTCTTTCTCTATCAGTCTGCGCATGTCCTGCAGTTCTTCCCCGAATATCGGATCCACATGCCGCCCCATCAGTTTAAACCCGTTAAAAAAATACACATTATGGCTTCCGGTGACGTTTACGCCGCCGTCGAAGCCGTAATATTCCGTGGCAAAATAGACGATCGGGGTCAGAGCCACCCCCGCGTCTTCCACATCACACCCGGTATCAAGTACTCCCCTTATAAAATGTCGTTTCAGTTCTTCACCATAAGGCCGCAATTCATGCCCTACTATCACCCGTCTGCCGCCTTTTTTCCTGATCATCGTTCCGTATCCGCGTCCGATGGCAGTGGCTACTTCAGGGGTAATATTAACTCCTGGGAATTTCCCATACCACTTTTCGTATTCCAGCAGAGCTTTCTTCGTAAATTTTTCTCCGGCCACACCGCGGATATCGTATTCCCGGAAGATGGAGGCATCTACATTCATCACCAATTAATATACAATAATCTGGAGTATGAATCCTGCCCGGGTCGCCTACTTCTCCATGGAAATGATGCTGGAATCAGATATCCCGACTTATGCCGGAGGCTTGGGTGTATTGGCCGGAGATCTCTTACGTTCGGCCGCGGATATGCATATCCCTGTTGTAGGTATTACTCTGGTTTACAGCGGCGCCATTTTCGGCCAGGTAATAAATCCGGACGGCACCCAGACTTTTTACCAGACTCACTGGCAGAAGCTGGACCAGATCACTAAGCTGCCTGCGCAGATATCCCTGACCCTTGCCGGTACACAAGTCAAAATCGGCTGCTGGCGCTACGACATTGTCGGAATGGACGGGTTTACTGTGCCGGTGTATCTTTTGGACACCGATCTGGTGGAAAATTCTCCCTGGGCCCGAGAGCTGACACGCAACTTATACGACGGCCGGGGGGAATTCCGTCTCTGCCAGGAAGCGATTTTGGGCCTCGGGGGGATCAAAATGCTGCGCGTCCAGGGTTACAAAAAGATTGAAACATATCATCTCAATGAAGGCCATTCCACTTTTGCTGCCCTGGCACTTCTGGAGGAAAATGATTTTTCTGATGAAGCTGTCCGTAAGCTTTGCGTCTTCACTACCCACACCCCGGTTCCCGAAGGTCACGATAAATTCGCTTACGACTTTGCTTACCATTATCTGGAAAGTTATCTTCCCTGGCATATCAGAAAAATTGCAGGTGAAAACGAGCTTTCCATGACCCATTTGGGGTTAAATCTTTCCCGCTATAGCTTTGCCGTTTCCCGCCGCCATTTGCAGACGACCGCCACCTTGTTTCCCGGCTACAAACTGGATTTCATTACCAACGGCGTCCACCACCGCAGCTGGACTGGACCTTATTTCCAGGATCTGTATAGCCGCTATCTGCCCGGCTGGTTGGCAGATCCCGGATTGCTCTCGGATGCACCGGACAAAATACCTGATGACGCTCTGTGGGCAGTTCATCAGGAGAGTAAACACGAACTGATCAGTTACGTAAATACTCATCTCACTTCTATTTCCTCACTTCATGAGCGCTTAAACCCTTTACCTGCTGACATGTTCGATACGGACACGCTGACTATTTCCCTGGCTCGCCGGCCGGTAGCTTACAAACGGCCTTTGCTCCTTTACAATGATCTGGAAAAATTAAGCCATATCGGCGAGGGAAAAATCCAGATCATCCAATGCGGCAAGTCCCACCCTACAGACGACGTTTCCCAGGGATTCCTGCGCCAGATTGTGGATGTCTCCAAAAAACTGAGAGGTGTTATCAAGGTAGTATACCTGGAAAACTATGCCCCCCGTATCGGCCGTCTGCTTGTTTCCGGTTCGGATCTCTGGCTTAATACTCCCATGCGACCCCTGGAAGCCTCCGGCACTTCCGGAATGAAGGCCGCCCTCAATGGCTGCCTCAATTTCTCAGTTTTGGACGGTTGGTGGCTGGAAGGTTTCCGCGGCAATCCCCAGTCCGGGTTTTCCATAGGGCCGGATGACGAAGGTCAAAACCCGGTCAACGATGACACAACCGACGTCGCGGATTTATACGGCAAGCTGGGCAGCGAAATAATTCCCATGTATTACGATCACCGGTCCCAATGGCTGTCACGCATGAAGCAGGCCATTACTCTGGGGGCTTATTTCAATACCCACCGCTGCCTGTCCGAGTACATCACCAAAGCCTGGAAGCTGTCCTAAGACTGACCCTGTCCGGATTTCACTTGTTTTATCTTATCCTCAATATCGTTGGCCAGGTCTTCCGCGGCCTTGTCCAGCGCCTCCTCATGTTCTTGTGTCAGCCCTTTCATTTCTTTAATCAAATCCGCCACCGCTCCCGCATTGTGCTGTAGCAGGATGCCCTCTTTCATCTTCTCATCTGCCAGCATATCCAGGGTGTTGGCAATTTTCCCCGCCGTTTCAGCGTTGATCTCATTTTCGTTAATGAATCTTATAAATTCCTCTTTCACGTCTTCTTCCAGACCCAGCCCGGAGATGATTTCAATTAGTTTGCTCGTATCCATTTTGGGCAGATGCTCTCATATAAGTCTCGGGTCGGCTTTGAGTTCTCAATACATCCCTGAACTCTTTCCATGATGCTTTTCTGTCTGCCTTTCGCAAATCGTATGCCGTCCGGATTCTGTCCGCTGCATCCAGCACATCCATGGATGTAACCAGGGTATCAACAGCTACTTTTTCCATTCCCCTGAGTTTGTCTCCCATTCGGTCAGCCCAAACGCTGGCTTCATTTGGTCTTCCCGAGTAAACTTGGAGGGCTTCGCTGGCGCGTTCCGCTCTGTCTGCCCAGGTATCGGCTCCTTTCCTGAATTGAAATGCAATATTTCCCACCATATTTCCTCCGATTTCCTCAACCGTAGCCTGTATATTGGAAGCTCTTCTGTCCCAGCGGTCGGCTGAATTAATTGCTTTAGCCACCACTTCTTCAATATGTGGGGCCGCTGTTTCCACTACCGCCGCTTTGGCCGATGCCACTGCCTTCTGAATTTCCTCATCCGTCCGGTCGGCGAAATGGATCACCTTCCTGGTAAATTCCATTCCCAGTTTGTTGACCTTTTCCCAAAAACCGCCTCTTTTGCTTTCCATGTATTTTCTGACTCCGTCTTTCGCCTCCTGATTCAGGTCGGGATCATTCACTACCGCTTCGAAAACTTCAGCCGCGGTTATTATCGCCGGGAGAATGTTCCAACCCCCTTTTTGCTCCAATCTTCTTTGATGCCCTGTTTCTGCTGCTCTTCTAATATAATCTGCCGGACTCTCCGCTGTAGGTTCTCTGCCGTTTTTTCCCGTAACAGCTGTTTCTGATGGGACTGGCTGCTCGGGAAAATTTAATACGGCCGGGCCGCTCTCGGCCGGATTTTTGCCGTTCCCGCTAACCGCTGCTGCCTTGATTTTTTCGAATTCTTTTGCCTGTTCCTGTGCCAGACGCCGGGATTCCGCGCCGGGATCCTGGATTTCTTTTGCGGCTGCCTGCATTACGGACGGCGCTGCCGCTGGTTTGTCTACGACCATAGAGCCGTCTACCATCCCCATCATTTCTGCATATGCTGACATGTCCGTCATTTTAGTTCACTACAGGATATATTTCAATAGTTACAGTTTAATCATAAGATAATTGGTCATCACTGTTCAATACCTTAATTTCCGGGTAGCAGACTGATAACCGGCAGGAATATTTTTTCGTCTTCCCGCCTGAAGTCCACCCCCGGCCAGCCGGGAACTGCTTCCGGCCACCGGTAGCTGTATCTTCCGGTTTCCAGACCGGCTAAGGCTGTCTGGCTGCCGTCTTCAGATACGGCATATAGTTGCCCCTCGTATTCCCCGATACCCAGCAAACCGGAAAATCCGGCCACCGGCGCAAATCTTTCCCCGGATCCCAAGCCCTTTGGTTCCGGGTCATACGCCAGTCCTTTTTTCCATAAATTCCCCAAATGGGAATATACCA
>LCNU01000023.1 GCA_001001375.1 Candidatus Amesbacteria bacterium GW2011_GWC1_47_15
AGAGGTATACCAGCCGGTAGTTTTGTCAGCCGCTCCGGTGAGAGCATTGGTGGCACCCCCGTCCAGCCTGGTAGTTGTCCCGGATGAACAGGTGGCATCGGCACAATCGGCAAAGTAAAGGTCGCCGTTTGACACATCAAAATAGCTGATCTTGCAATCCCCGGCCCCGGCCGAGCAGTCCAGAGAGGTATACTGGCCGGTATTTTTGTCAGCCGCCCCGGTCAGGCTGTTTCCGGACGCGGCACCGTCCAGAGTGGTAATGGTATATGAAGAGCAGGTCTCATTATCGCAGTCGACGAATTTAAGGTCACCCCCGCTGGCATCATAATAAGCTATCTTGCAGTCGTCGGGAGTGGGGCAATAAATACTCCCGTAAGTACCGGAAGAGGTGTTGTAATTGTAGTCCACGCCGGCTGTAATGGGAGTATCGGAAGTAACGGTGATATGCTGCCAGGTATTGGCGGAGATAATGGTGGAAGGGGTGCCGTTGACGTAAACCTTGGGATTGGTAAAGCCGTTGGCAGTGATCGTGCCTGATGAGGACTGGATACTGGCGGTGGAGCTAAGACTTAAATAGTAATTAGTGGCCAAGTCCGGGTTGGCCCAGAAGGAAACAGACTGGACACTGCCAGCAGGTTGGAACAACCCCATGTATTGGGAGGAGGCAGGGACATGCTCTGAACCGTTGTAGTATTTAGCAGTAGTATAGGTAGCACCACCGCGATTTAGAGCGGTGTTTTGCAGGCCGGAGGAATCAGAAGCGTTGCCGGAGGGTTCATCTAATTTCCAATATCCTGCAAGGCCATCTGACAGAAATTTCTGATTATTACCAAACTGGGCGGAGACGCCGTCCAGGCCGCCTCGGGCATTAAAGTCCGCCTTTATCTGATCCGCAGATCGGGCAGTACGGTGTATCTTGAAATCATCGATAAAACCTGCCCAGCCGTTTGAAGAGCCGTCACCGTCTATGCCGAGATAAAAGGTGTCGTTGTTGGCAACTGAAGCTGTAACCGAGGTGTCTTCCGTGCCGTTTGCCCGGCCGTCGATGTACAGCTTGAGGGAAGTGGTAGTGTTTTTGACGCAAGCCAGATGGTGCCAGAGGTTGTCGTCATAAGCTGCGGTGGAAGAGGTGGAATCTGTAGGGGACCAAGTGCTGTCCGCATCCACACCACACGTAACCGTGCCATCCGCGTTCATGTATATTTTATAGCCTGCCTCCGTGCCGTCGTGTTTTGCTACCAATAAGTCCCGGCTCGTAGATATATCAGGGTGCCTGAACCAAAGCTCTATAGTGACACTTTCTCCGGTATCCATATCAAAACTGGAGTTATCGGAACTTGATACATAGTCGCCGCTGCCGTCGAAGTAAAGACAATTGTCGGCCACACACATATCTGCTGATTCCCACTGGGCGTTGGCGATAGAGCCGGTATTATTATTTCCGGTACCGTCGTTCACTGTTGTACCGTTGCCTTCACTCATCGGCCAGTAAGTGGTGACGGCCGGGACGGGAGTAGGTGTGATGGTGGGAGTAGGGGTGGCCGGGACATCAAAGTTCCAGTTGGGATTATTGCCGCCATCGAAGTTGGAACCGTCCGAAGCATCTATCTGCTTGTAGCCGGTGGCACTACTGAAGGATACGGAGATGTTGTGGACGGTCACGGTGGTGCCGGTAGTACTGACCTGGAGGTTCCAACCGGCGCCGGAAGTGGCCAGAGTAATGTACTGAGTGCTGCCGGAAAGGGTCAAAGTACCGTTATCGGCTACAGACAAAGTAGTACCAACAGTAACCGTGACGGTACGTGCTGCACCTGAAATCGTGAGTCCGTAAAAGGCTGAATTGCCGCTGATTTGCTGGGCGCCTGAACCGTCGAAGGTGACGGTGGAAGTGCCGGGGGTAAGTGTGCCGCTGTTGGTCCAGTTGCCTTTGACGGAAAAATTACTGGAAAAGGAGACGTTGTTGGAAATAGTCAGATGGTTAAAACTGGTGGCGGCAGTGAAGGACAACGCACCCGAACCGCTGATAGTGACCGTGCTGCCGTCGGCGGTAAAGGTCCCGGCATTTGAGAAGATAGTGGTAGTGGTACCGGAGACAGTAATTGAGGAATCGTTGGCATCAAGAGCACCGGCTGTGCCGATGGTCAGAAAGCCAGTGGAAAACGTGTGATCCGAGGCATCCACCGTATCCAGTTTGGAAGTGGCCGAACCCGAACCCGAAATGCTGGTTGTTTTTCCCGAAGCAACCGTGGTTGTACCGCCTAAATTTACCGTCAGAAGAAATGCGCTCCCCGACGGATTAATAGTAAAATCTCCGTCAATAGTCATGGCGGCTCCCATGGTATAGGTTTTCCCGGAATCGGCCAGCGTAGGAGTAAGAGAGAGATTATTGACCGTTGTTGAGGCTGAGAAGAGAGTGACGGTGGCGTTTGGATTAAAGACAAGAGTGGAAGTTCCCGGGGTAAAAGTACCCGATCTGGAAAAAAGGGTACCCGTCGTGCCGGTGAGGGTGATCGTGGAACCGCCTGCTGTGAGGGTGCCAGCGATAGTGGTGTTTTGGGCGCTGACGGTGCCGGAGGTGGGGGCGGTAAAGCCGGCGCTGCTGTCTATAAGCAAACTGCGGCCGACTACATGGGCCTCGCTGCCTGCGCCGGTAAAGGTGGAGCTATCGTCCAGATGGAAGTCGCCGGTACCTTGAGTAGTGACATTGCCCCCGGGGGCAAAAGTGTAATTGGTTTGGACATGCAGTTCGATGTTGTTTTCAAGGATTATAGTATCGGGCGTATTATCTGTGGCATTGAAGAGCATGTCGGTGTCATTTTGGTCGCTGTCGTAGGCATCCATTTGGGTGATGTTGATACTAGTACCTGTTTCGTAGCGGACAATGACTGTATTCTGGAACACCTTCAGATTGTCCCCGGCAATAATGTTCCCGTCGTCGGAAACGGTGACAGTGTTACCAAATTCCGTCCCGCCGTCGAAAAAGAAGGTCATTTGTTCACCGGCGGCCGCACCGGCTGTGGTGATATCAAAGACTCCGGTAGTTCCATCTGTGGCATCACATACAGGTGTGGTTCCTGTATCGATTGCAACGCAAATGGTTGCAGAGGTATCTAAGGTACTTTCGTCATTGGTATAAGCGATGCCGGTGATGGTATCCGCCGGGCGGAAAGCCCACTGGCCGGCTCCTCCATCGGCAGAGCCGTTCACGTCAGTTATGGAGACGGTCCCGGTGGAACCGGCACCGGAAAAGGTTTGGGAAGAAACAGTCAATGCGATATTTCCGTCTGTAAGGTCGTCTGTCCTGGTAGCCCAGGGGGATGATGGAGGTATGGTATCGGCATCGATATTTCTACCCCAGCCGGCAAGGACAAACGCGCCAGCTGAAGCGGTGGTAATGGCAGGCGCGGTGTGGCTGGTGCCGTCGACTACTTCTACCGCATTATTGGACATCGGTTCGTCCTGGGGCTGATTGACAGCCACACCGGAAAGTGATCCGATCCACCAGACATGGTTATCGTTGGCACCACCGGTAAACGCGTAGCTGGCTGGTTCCGTCGCACCGTTGGTGACGTATTTGTAAAAAATGGATAATTGGCTGTCTACGTCGGTGGTGGGGAATAGCTCCTGGCCGGAAACCCAGCCCTGGCCGGTGGGAGGAGCAACGGCCGGGGCATCGTCCTCGCTGGCGGTAATCACTACCATAAAGTCGCCGGTGGCGGTATTTGGCCTGGTGACGGTAAAGTTGCCGCCGGCATCCGTGCCGGTGGTTTCCGCAGTGATGGCTATGGCGTCCGAGGCGATTTGCCAGACTGGGGCTGTTTCATGGGAAGATACGATGTAAAACAAAGCGGGGCTGATTTTTTCCGGTGTGTATTCATATTTCAGCTCGACAGTCTCGCCCTTATTCAGTTCCAGATCCCAGGAAATGCGGTTTTTGTCGACTTTGGCTGCCCCGTACCAGGCGAAGGTATAGGAATCGGGAATGATATCAGTATATTCACCCTGCCAATCCTCGTTTGCGGTAATAGAAACTACCATCGGATAGCGGTTTGACTCGAAAGGATTGATGCGGGTAGCACTGGAACGCTTTATGTCCAATACGGGAGAATCTTTGGATACCGTAATCTCCCCGGCAGCTTTTTGGCGGTTGCTTTTATTTGTGAGAGTGAAACGATATTTACCGGTGGCCGGTATATTAAACGTCGCCGTATAATCTGGATCATTGGTGACATTGTCGTCACCGCAGGTCGGAGAATTGACAACAGGTAAACGGTATCTTTTCCAAAAACTGCGTTTGACCTCTAGACTTAACTTGCTGTCGCAAAGCGTATGGCCAACTTTGTCCAGCGAGGCCATCTGGAATTTGACGGTCTCACCGGGGGCGTAAACGGATTTGTCGGTGTTGACGACTAATACAAGGGGAACCTTAGGGCCCTTGGGAACTAATAAATAGATCGATAATCCAGCCAGGAGAATCATTACTGCGTTAATCAGTTTTTTTTGGTTGGGTTTGGAGACCATGTGAATCAGTTTACTGAGTGAAAAATGAGTTAACAATGAGTCAAAAGGGATCATAGTTTTAAGGTCCGAAACGGACGGCGCCGCCGTTGTAAACATTTCTAACCTGCTGGGCCGTCAGCGCGTAATTGAAGATCTGGACGTCATCAATCTGGCCATCAATCGAACTACCAATAACAACATTCGCTGAATTATTATCAGTAGCTGCAGGAGCTCCACCTACGCAAGCTAATGTTTGTTCTTTACCGTTAAAATAAAACTTTCTTCTGTTGCATTCAGTTCCTTGCGTTCCATCAAAAACTAACACCCAATGATTCCACACTGCTGTGCTTAAAATATTACCGGTTGTATAAGATCTAACATCTGCACCGTCTGAAACATTAAGATACACGTCATCACTATCACCGTGTCCAGAGCCTGATACTGCCATTACAATACGATTGTTAGCATCTACAGATTTAGTCAGTATGCTATCCCACTGACCTAAAGTGTTATTTTTTACCCATGCTGATAATGTAAACTGACTTACTCCATCTAATTCATTAATATCTCCTGCGTTAACAGTATCATTTGTCCCGTCAAAACCAAGCGAAGCATTCCGCTTCCCACTTGTCCCGTCATTCCACATCTCCGTACTTGTCCCCGATCCGCAGGTTCCGACCGTATCATTATCCCCCGTAGTATCACCTGGGGTAATTGTGCCGGTATATCCGGTAGTCCGAGGGTCGGCTTTGGGGGTGGTATCGTAAACTTGGTCGCCTGAACATTCGTCAAATGTCCAGTAAGCCACCGGCGCCCCGCGGTTAAACTCCCAGGCGATCTGGGCGGGAGTGCGGACGTAGTTATAAATCCTTACCTCATCGACTAGACCGTTGTAATCATTACTGCTCCCTCCGTCTATTCCAAGTCTGACTTCTGCGGTTCCATTAGCAACAGAACCGGAAGTGGTAGTATCTGAAGCAACAAGCATTCCGTCAAGATAGACATTCAGTGTGTTTGTGGTCGAATTGACAGTAAAGGCAGCATAATACCAGCGCTTGGCTGAAAGGTAGATATTTGAGTCGGATGAGAATGCATATAAATAGCCGCCACCGGCAGTACTGTTCAAGCCGCCGCCAAAAGCGCCTCCGGACGAGACTTGCATGTTCCACTCGTAATTACCGCTGGAATATTTGCTGACAAAATACTGGGTTTGATCCACAACGGAAGGCTTGATCCAGGCGCCGACTGTCAGCTCGTTTGTGGTGGTGACGGAGAAGGCATCGTTGTCACCCGTCCGGAGACCGTCATTTGTGCCGTCAAACCGCAAACCGCTGCCAAACCGGCCGGAGGTCCAGGCAGTGTTCCCGGCGAAACTTCCTGCGACTCCGGCACTGCCGGTATCATTGGCGGATGAGCCGCTGTTTTCATTTAGCTTCCATTCTCCCACCGGGGCGGTACAAGCGGTACCTTGTCCCGGGGGACAATATTCGTCGTTGGCAGACCATGACGGGTTGCCTGATGAATCGGTAGAACTCGCTCCCCAGACGGCGGCGGCGGACTGGTTGTAAAGGAGCTTGACCTGATCGGATGTGAGAGCGGAACGGAACAATTTAACCTCATCAATAAGGCCGTTATAAAAGTACCCTCCGCTGTTTGTCGCCCCGAAGCGGAAGTTGGCCGAGTTTGAGACATCCGTGGTAACACCGCTGGTATTCTCATTGGCCAGACGTCCATCTTCGTAAGTACGGATGGTGGAGCCATCCCGCATTAACACCAGATGGTGCCAATTACCATCTGCCACGTCAGTCTTGCCGTAAGCAGAGTAGTTGGTATTGGCAACGATAACACCACCACCCCAACGTGCATCGTCGGTACTGTCGTGCAGAACAATTTCATAGCCTGTCTTGTCACCCGCTACCGGCCATTTAGAGATAATCTGCGGCCACTGGTCAAGTACGGGCGCTTGGGAGCTTTTGATCCAAAGAGAGTAAGTAAAATCCTGGCTTGTGCCAAAATCGAGTGCGTTATTATCCGTAATCTGGACGAAATCACTGCTGCCGTCGAATGCCAGGGCTTTGCTGAATTTACCTCCTTGTTGCCAACCGGATGTGGCAGTCGCCGGAACTGCCATACCCGTCTGGGCGCCGTCCAATGCACTTCCGCCTGATCCCGTGTTACAGACATCATTGGTTCCTGCCAGGCAGGTATTGTCCGTGCCTTGGTCAAAACTCCATTGACCGATTGCCGAGCCGACTGGGGAACCGGGGGCGGGATGCCCGGCATTCATATTCTCGATGATTTGGGATTGAGTGCGGGCGTAGTTGTAAATGCGAAGATCATCTATCCTTCCGTCAAAACCGCGAGATCCAGCAGAAGTTGAATTCGCAATCCTTAAATTACTGGCCTCGCCTCTCCAGGGGACATTGGTGTAATTAAATGTCGCTCCGGTTTGAACGCCGTTTACAAATAATTTTGCCGTTTTTGCCGTGTTATCCCTAACGAGGCTCAAATGATACCAAGTGTTAGTGCTGAGATCTGTGTTGAATGTAGTTGTTTCTTCATTACGGGCATCGTTGTATTCATGTCCGTACTGGATATCATTTCCGGATGTGGTAATTACTCTTAGAATGTAATTAGTTGCATCTTCTCCGCCACCGGTTCCCCGGTAAGAAAAGATGTTGTCTTGGCTGCTTATTCCAGGGTCAATATATATCCATGTCGAAAGAGTAAGATTCCCCAGAATATTCAGATAGCTGTCGGTTGGGCCGTTTGCGAAATCCGTTCCGTCAAAAAATACGGCAGAACCGTATTTGCCGACAGACCAAGTAGGACTTCCGGAGAAGGTAATTGCCGTTGGGATAAATCCTGAAGAGTCATTAATATTTGTCCCCGTATTTTCATCCATCTTCCAATATCCCACCGGTCCTGGGGCCCAGTTATAAAGAGATTGGATTTCGGCAGGAGTAAGGACGCGATTGTAAATGCGGGCTTCGTCGATTTTACCTAAAAAATAATAATCGGTTCCCACGAAGCCGTGTCCGATGTCTAGTGGGTGAGCAGAATTTACCATAGAACCTGTAAGCGAAACTTTTTTTACCTGGTCTCCGTTTTTGTAAATCATTATGGAAGCTCCATCGTAGGTAGCAGCAATATGAGTCCAGGTATTGAGTGGTGCGGTTTGGCCGGAGCTATGGATTGTGCCATCGGCTGTTCCTGGGAAAAATTCGATAGTTCCGCTATTCGTGCCGATAAAATAAGCACCTGATCCACTGGTCGTCCGCTTGCTTATTGCCATTCTACGGCCTGAATTATTCGTGGGATAAATCCAGGCGCTCATCGTTACCCGACTCAAATCGAGCTCGGAATTATCGTCAACTCTAGCGTAATCGTCGGTTCCGTCGAAATCACATCCAGTACCGAATTTACCGGCCGCTGTGCAGTCCATTCCTGTACCGTTATCACCCGTTGAATTATCACCGTAAAGCGTACCTGAATTGCCGTTGCCGGAGTAATCGGTTATTGTTTCTCCCTCTGCGTCAACCCCGCTCTCATCCATCTTCCAAAACCCAACCAATCCATCTGAGAGGAAGGAATTATCAGGGCCGAAGGAAGCTGAGGTGCCGCGGTCGGCTGTGGCTCCTGCTATGTCTGACTTGATTTCCGTTTCTGTTCGGGCTGAGGTAGTGTAGATCTTTACTTCATCAAGAAAGCCTATGTATTCATCTCCACCATCGGCCCCAGTACTGTCGCCGATGTAAAACGTATCGTTGTTGGTCAAGTCTCCGATCGAGCCGATTGTCGTATCGCTGGCTACCTGAATACCATCAATGTAAAGATATATTCCTGTTGTCCCGTCCTTGACGGCTGAGACATGGTGCCATTTATTATTATCATAATTGGCTGCCGTTGAGACAATATTGTCATCAGCGAATCCTCCGTTGGCATCATCCACGCCAAAACTGATATCCCCGTCACTTTCCATCTGGATACGGTAGCCTCCGTCCGCATCTGTTCCCTCATATTTTTGGATAATTACTTCTGTGGCTGTTGCCGGACCGTGCCTGAACCAGAATTGAATAGTAAAGTCCGCGGCGGCGACAAAGTCGTAATCGGCATCATCGCCAAAGCTTATCCAGTCACTGCCGTCGAAATATAGACAATTGCCGACGACACAAAGGTCTTCCGTCTTCCAGGTAGCCCCCGTTATTGTCCCGGTGGCATTTCCATTCTCGTCGTAGACTGTTGATCCATTACCTTCATTAAAACCGATCAGCGTGTCGGCTTTGGCGCGGTTGGCTGTCAACTGAAGGAAAGCCAAACCGGACAGGGAGATTACCAACAATGTAGTGGTAAACGAGACAACTTTTTTTCTGGTTGGTTTGAACCGATTTAAAAGTTTCATAGTTAATTTATTACCCACCAGTTAACTTTGAGATCATTTGGTAAAGGAGTCGGGATACGGATAGTGAAGCGGCCGGAGTCCGTGGCGGAGGCGGCAGCGGCAACGGGAGTTTCCGGTGTGACAAAGATGGCAGAGGCAGTGGAAACTGCGGTGGTGTCTACGGTGAGTTCCGTCAGGCCGGCGGCCAGGACGACTTTACCGATTGTGTCTGCGGTAACATCAGAAGCGCCCAAAATTGTCAGTTTCTCCGTGGCGACTTCCTTGGCGGTAACGGTGCCGGCCGTCGAGAAGTTGCCGTATTCATCCATGACAGCCACACCGTTGTTGAAAGATAAAAGACCGGTAAGAGATGATATGTCCGAAAGCATATCGTCGAATTTGAGGGTTCCGACAAACAAATCCCCGGCTATGACAGTATCGGAAAGCAGGGTTTGCCCTGTGACTATCAGCTTGCCGGATACCGTGGCATCACCGGCAATTTCGGTATCCGCCAGGAGGGACTTTCCCCAGACTTTGAGCTGGCCTTCGACTACCGCATCGGTCGCGACGTTTAAGCTAATGATAGAAAGATCATCCGGAATAACTGCGGCGGAGGAGGATGACGCTTGAGGCGTCAGGGAAGCGAGTTGAGCTGAGATAGATGCGATTTGAGATTCAAGATTTTCGATTGAGGTTTGAAGATCGGTAAGTTTTATTTCGGGCTCAGAAGATACCGGCCGGGCAACTATTTCTTTGGCGGTGAGCTGTCCGTTTATCGTCATATTTCCGGATTCGTCGAAGGCCAGGGATTGGTTGGGATCCGCCCAGGCGATATTGAGAAAGACCATCACCGTTTCCTGGCCTTGTCCGGGATTCCAGCTCCCCAGGGCTTTACCCAGAGTGAAGCCGGGGCGGTCTGCTTTGACGGCCATGCCGGGATTGCCGGAGGAAGTAATATGGTCACCGGGTGTGATGGGGGCGGATGCCGGATCGACTTTGACCGGCACCTGGCCGACAATACCTACCAGGACTTTGTCCGGCCCTTCCACGCCACCGAGGAAACCGGGTGCGGCGGAGACTACACCGATCATCTTAGAGTCGTAGGTAGTGAAAGACTTGGTGGCACCGTCGGTTCCTAACACTACCACGTCACCGGGGACAAACTGGGAGCTGTCTTTGGTAAAGTATTCGGCCATATCCACCCCGTCTGCACTGTAGCCGACGGTGGTGGCGTTGACGGCGATTATTTTACCTATAGATAGTCCGTCTCCCCTCAAAAACTTGATGAAGGAGTTGCTGGTGGTAAGGTTTGTAGTGCCGCCTAATTTGACCAGCAGGCCGGTGGAATTAGCACCAGTCCAGGTGTTTTCAATGATGGCGGAAGCAGTGGCTCCCTGGTGGTCCATGACGTGGAATTTGAGAGCGGCGGAACCAGTGCCGACGGCGACTTTGCCCCAATAGCCGGGATCAAGGATGATATTGCCTCCGTTGTAAGTTTTGAGTGTCAAGTTGTTGGATTCAAACGGTTCGCCGGAGCGGATTGTCAGAGGTCCAAAACTGTCTATGTATGATGCGGTTTGATTGGTTAATACCAGGTCGTAAGCTATGGATACATCCCCTGCAGCAGTGAACTGATGGGGGAGGGCAGAGGTGATCTGGGTCTCGGAGACGCTGAAGAGAGTAGAGCCGTTGTC
>LCNU01000024.1 GCA_001001375.1 Candidatus Amesbacteria bacterium GW2011_GWC1_47_15
CGGCGGGGTAATGAAGTATGGTGCTTATCGTTTCCTTCCCGTCCGTGTCCTTTCTGAATCCAAAAATCATCCCCGGCTTTCCCCATATATTGTCTAGTCCAATCATTGGTCCGAATATTTCACAATTTTTCAGTATTTATCCTGATTATTACATCGTCCCCCTCCCGGGGGTCTCCCCGGCCGTCATTGTTGCTGGTAGATATATACAGGTTTCCGTCCGGTCCCGCAACTGCCGCCCGGATTCTCCCCAATTCACCTTTAAAATGTTCCTTCAGCTCCGAAATTTGCCCGTCCCGGATTACAGCTTCATACAGGGCTTCTCCCCGTAGTCCCGCGAAAAACAAAGAATCTCCGATGAAAGCCGCTCCCGCCGGCGCCCAGGTGGTTCTCGTCCCGGAATTTCTCACCGGCGTCTCCATTCCTCTTCGTGTCTGGTTGCCTTGGATTTCCGGCCAGCCGTAATTGGCTCCGGGTTTGATGATATTGACCTCGTCGTTTCCGGACTGGGTTACGGATGGCCCGTGCTCGGTAGCCCACAACTGACCGCTCCTGTCCCATGCCAGACCTTGTGCATTGCGGTGCCCGTACGAATATATCCGGTTGTCGAAAGGATTGCCCGATGCCGCTTTTCCCGTATCCGTCACTCTCAGGATTTTCCCCGCCAGGCTGTTTCTGTCCTGCGCCAGCGATGGTTCCTGCGCATCTCCCGTGGTGATGTATAGGTTTCCGTCCGGACCGAAAGCTATCCTTCCTCCGTTGTGGTTGGCTGCCCCCGGGATCCCGTCCAGTATCACCTTTTCATTAGTCAGCCGGCTCCCGTCCCAGACCGTTCTCACTACCCGGTTAAGTGTGTCGCTGCCGCTGCCGCTGTAAGTGTAGTACGTATAGACAAACTTGTTGGTTGCAAAATCCGGGTGCAATGCTATACCCAGGAGCCCTCCCTCGCCGTATTCCTTCACACCCGTTACTGTCGCCGCAGGTTCTTCTCTCAAATTGCCCCCGCTGTCCACCAGCCTGATCCTTCCCGGTCTTTCCGTTACCAGTTTGCCCCCATCCGGAAGAAATGCTATTTCCCATGGAGTGTCCAGATTCTTAGTTACAATAGTCGCCCGTGCAGTTTCCTTTATTCCGTTTTCACCCTGCTCTTCAATAAGGGCCCCTGTCCGGGGTGTGTTTTCCGGCGGTGTCTGCCGCAGGGACCATGCTTTCCCGGCCGCTATCAAAATCAGTACCACGGCTCCTATTCCCGCAATTTTACTCACTACAATCATTTTCCGGCGCCTCACTAGTTGCCATCCTATCATTTATGTAATAAATCCGTAAATCTTGAACTTACCAAGGCTTTGATATATACTATAAGTCAATGGAAAATAAATTTTGCCGACGTCAGGGCGAATCAGTTGAAGTTGCAGATCCCCGGAAATTTAATTTAGAAATTTTGGGTGAGTTTCCTCTCTGCACCAGCTGGTCTGCCGCATTCAAAAGAGGCAAGGTGTTTGGTGCAACTTATAAAGAAGTGAGTTACTGTCCTTTCACAGCAGAAGATGCAGAGGATTGTTCGGTTTTCTCCGATAATCCTTTTCTCAGCCTTATCTCAAAAAAAAGTAAATAAATGTCCTGGACAATCCCAAACACGTAAGCGGGAAAGCTGTAATGCGTAAAAGTTACTGGTATAATCCTCTCATTCATGATTTCCATCGAGGGCAGACAGGGGAAATATCATGTTACACTTGAATCTTTCAGAGGAGAATTGGAATGCTACACCGTAATTTCCCCAGATTCGTCTATGGAGAAAATGGTTACTACGGATTACGGCAGAAAATCGCTTGCCGGAGATTCGCGGCTTCTGGATATGGCGGTCGGGGTGAACCCCGGGAAGGAATATAAGGTTTGGGACGACTGGACAAGAAATTACATCAGGCCGGGTTTAAGGTCGCAGGTTTTTGTCAATAGAATAAAAAAAGACAAATTGGGCTTTCAGCGCAGAAAAATTGTCATAAAACAACCCCTGGATTCAATTGAGGGTCGTGACTCCACAGCCTTGGAACAACTGGAAGTGCTGGAAGCCATCCGATCCCTGGGATTTCTGGTAGTCCCTGCTTTGTTAGCGACGCTAAATACCAACCGGTTGGTTCTCGATTGGTACCAGGGAAAACATCCTTTTGGCCGGGAATGGGACACTTTCTTTACCAGGTATCTGGATGAATTAAACGAACAGATAGATACAATGGGAAGCAAAGTCCCAATCAATCGCCCCATCGGTCATGTAGATGCCCAACCGGCCAATTATTTTATCGGTGATCCTTTAAATCCTGATATCAGAAAGCATTTTGTAGTACTGGACCCCGTCTGCCATTCCTGCCTCTTCCAATTCTGAACCCGCGCGATTACCTGCGCGATTTTGGCGTGATATAATGGAAGCATGTTCAAGCCAGTCTATACCCTCACGGATACCATTGTCAGCCGTCTTTCCGAGATTGCCGGGATCAAATCCGTGGTGGAGCGCTCCGCCCTGCTTCCGGCCAGGGAAGTCTTCCTGCGCCGCGCGGCCGTGATCAAAATGGCCCATACATCCACTTCCATCGAAGGCAACCAGCTTCAGGAATACGAGGTAGCCAAGCTGGTGGAAGGCAAAAAAGTGATAGCCGAGCCGGACCAGGTCAAAGAGGTGGAAAACTACCTGGTTGCCCTGCGCCGGATGGACGGTCTGGCAGACGCCAAGGATAGTTTCAACGCCTCGGACATCCTGGATATCCATAAGGTGGTGGTGGAAGGGTTGGTAGATCGGGAAAAAGCCGGTGTCTGGCGCAAAGGCCCCGTATATATCGTTAATGTCCTGGGTAAGGGTAGGGAAGAGCTGGCTTATACACCTCCCAAGTCCGGGGAGGTTCCCGGCCTGATAGAGGATCTGCTTTCCTGGCTGAAGGCCAATTCCCAAATCCATCCTGTTATCCGCTCCGGACTTTTTCATTACCAGTTTGAGACTATCCATCCCTTCCCGGACGGCAACGGCCGCACCGGCCGCCTGATGTCCCTCCTGCATCTTTACCAGTCCGGCTGGGATTTCAAAAAAGTCCTGGTACTGGAAGATTATTACAACCGCAACCGCAAAAATTACTATACAGCCCTGCAGACGGGGGATACCTATACCGCCCGGCAGGGAGTAGATCTGACGGACTGGCTGGAATATTATGTGGAAGGTTTTCTGGATGAAGCAGTCAGGGTCAAAGACCGCGTTACCAACGTGGCCGTCGTCGGGGATAGGGCGCTTACAGCCAACGTCCTGGACAATGAAGAATTAAAAATTGTGGATTTTGTCATTACCATGGGTCGGATTACCAGCTCGGACGTAGTGGACATCCTGCGTGTCCCCAAACGCACCGCCCAGGGGCGTCTCAAGCGGCTGGAAGATATGAAAGTTTTGCAGAAACAATCCGCCGGCCCCTCCACTTTCTACACTCTTGCCCCCATGGAATAGAACCTGCCAAAAACACACCTCGGGGGTGTGTTTATGCATTACGCGATAACTGGCGCGATTCTTTCGCGATGAGACTTATAGTCTGGAGAAATAAATAATTATGATTTATAATTTATCCCTGTTTTTATATGAACAGATTCGAACTCCTCCAGGAAGGCCGGCTGTCGCCGGTACCGGAGGTTAAGCACCCCGAAAAACTCGGCCATTCTGCACTTCGTGCTTATTACGAGCTGGGGTTGCGTTTTTGTGAAACGGAAAGCTATGATGCCGTGGCTATAAACCAGTTCTCCCCGGAAGATCTCTCGCGTCATACACCAGGGCCGGATCCCATCCGGGCCGTTTTTTTCTCCCCGAATGAATCGGCATCAAAAAATATGCACGCAGACGGCAAAGGCGAAGGTTTGCTGGTGATAAATCCCCGGGTGAGGACAAAGAGTAACTTTGCCTATATACCGGAATATTGTGGCAGCATTATGTCCGGCCGGGCTTGGTATATGATCCTGCGTCCGAAAAAATTTATTTTTTCCGGGCATATTTATATTCCGGGTGTTCAATTTGAATACAAAGAACATTTGTGTGAGAGTCCTGTTTCTTCCATGCCGGTCCATGAAAGGGACCATTTAGACGGCTTGACTGCCATAAGCCGGACAATTGCAGTAGGACTCATGGATTTGCGGGATGCGGAAGACTGGCGGCATCTGTGTCGTCAGCGAGGCATCACCCCTGAACGTTTCGCGGGGATTGTTAAAAACGAGAACCAACCAATGCATTCCTTCAATAAAAAGACAGGCCGCCTGGAGCTTATTGACCCCAACGAGTTGCAGATACCGGAAATATGAACAGATTCGAACTGGTTGGAGCCCCTGGATCTGAAAAATTTGCACCCCCTCTCATTTTTGTTTACTTTGATATGTTATTATTTGGCTATGCTGGAAAAGTTTTTAGGCTGGAAAAGAAATGAACCGGTAGACCGGAGTCAAATTGAGCGCATGGAAAGAGAGCTGACCGCGGCTTTTCTTCAGAAAAAAATGACATGTCAGGAATATATTGAAGCTTGGGAGCGGGAGATCCCGGGTATTGACCTTCGCAGGCTTGCCTCCCATATCACCTCCCGTCGTTAAGAATCGCACACATTCAATGTAGGCTATGTTATAGAATTGTGAATTATTAGATTAATTGAATCAGTCCGGGTTTTAGTTTATACTCATTGGTGATGTCATTACGTTTGCGCCTCTTTCTTTCCGGCTCTGCTCTTGCCGTGTTTGCTTTACCCGCTTTCTCCGCCCTTGCCTCCTCGTCCTATGTACCTGATTTTGTAAATCTGCCCGAAACCGCCGGCATTTACTCTGTCCCCGGCAATTCCCGCCTGAAGCTGCGGGTTTTTGTCCACGAGCCCGGTCGCGCCAATCCCGCCAAACCCATTCCTTCTCCCACTCCCGCCCCGACTCTGAATTGCACTCTGACCGATCCTGATTCCGCATCTGTTGTCGGCCTCACCGGCTGGAGCCTGCCGGCAGGGGAGTGGACTTACCGTTTGAACCCCTCGTCAAACCCTTCTCTGGCCGCCGCTCTGCCCGAAATTGCGGAAAACAGTTTTTCTGCCTGGACTGCTTCCTATTCCTCAGATCTGGGAGACAGCGTATCCTTCCGCCAGGTTTCCGATACTACAGCTGTGAGGGCAACTTACGACGGCCAAAACATCATCGCCTGGGGTCGTACGTCGGGCTCTGCCCTGGCCGTCACCTATACCTGGTACTACCCTGATATCGGCTTGGCCGTGGAGACGGATACCATCTTCAATAAAAAATTCCCCTGGTCCTGGTCCGGCGGGAGTACGCAGTGCGCGTACCAAGGAGTTTACGATGCCCAGGAAATTCTCGTCCACGAGCTGGGCCACTGGTTCGGGCTGGACGATGAATATACTTCGGAGTTTGTAGACAACACTATGTTTGGCTATGGTTCTACCGGCGAAGTGAAGAAAAATACTCCCGCGTCCGGCGACTTCTCCGCACTCAACTCTCTGTATTGATAATCCGCGTTTAATTCCTGAATATCTCCTTTGCTTTTATTATCAAAAGTTTTTTCTTCTTCATAGAAAAGCAAGGGTAAACTTCTAAAAGATATTTTCCCGTGGAATAATGTAAGAAGTCTGTGATAAAGACAAACCCCCCGCTTTTTTGCGGGGGGCATGATTCACGGACAATTATGTCAGTTGGTTGACCCCAGAATTATTTCCGGGTCTCCGCTTACTGCAAACTGTCCCCAGGCGCAGGATTCACCTTCGGCCAAAAGGCCGGGATTGGCGACACAGTCACCCACCCAGACGTATTTATAATGCCTGCTGGTTCCTGTTCCGCCCTTGGTTTTACCGTTCCATTGATATGTCATTTTGGCCCCATAGGGAGGATTGGTCCAATTTTCGGCGCTACCCCTGTTCCATTCGTCATTCCATTTGATCACCAGTTTGTCGTTGGCATAAGCTCCCAGGTATGTCCTGCAAGTGGATTCGCTTGGTATCAGGCTCATACACCATTCCAAACCTGTTCCGTTAAACATATTGGAAGTCCATTTGCCGGCGGCGGAAGCTGTACCGGGACGTAAGGCAAACGCGGCTAAAACTAAACCCAAAAGAAGCATCAAAGATTGCTTCATTCTCTCTCACCCCCTCCGGTTCTATACATAGGACTATTTATATATTATAGGACATATTATTCCAATTGTCAATTCCACCCCTTGACTTCATCCGTCTTCTGTAAGATTCTCATCTGGTGAGTTGTGAAAAAATCCCCCTAACCCTCGAAGATGCAGAAAAGATCCGTGATAAGGCCGAAAAAGAAGCAGCGAGATTGTTAATCTTGGCCGGACTGCATGTTTTTCCCGGCAGGTCCATAAGAAGCAAACACCCCGTAGCAAATAAAAACGGAGATATCAAAAAGACAGTCCATCACCCCGAATTTTATGTGGAAGATCCGGCTACAGGCTGGTTCAAACATGTGGAAGTCACCAATGGCAACGGTATTCTGCCGTCCAAACAAGCCCAATATCGGGTCGTTAAAGCCGCTGGTTTGGGGGCACGTTACTGTGTTTTTGATGCTGATATCCGCCTCCGTCTGCACAGGGCAGAGGAAGAGGGTAAACTGCAAAAAGCCGCGCGCAAAGTTTTGGGTTGGGATTAATTTTGGTCCGTTGTCAGCGACTCAATAATATCCTCAAATTCCGGAATGTATCCCGTTTCCTTCCCCTCCAGTTCCGTCATCACCCCAGTAGTTGTGCTGATAAAAATATAAGGGGACCTCTGAGGCAGTTTGTTGCACTCAAATCCTGTGATATTATTAATCGTTTTTTCCCGGCAGTTGTCTTTATATACCCCCTGTATAGCACCGTCCGCAAATTTCTGATAATTGGCCAGCAAAGTAACCGGAGTATTGTCCGGATACACAATCAAAGTGCCGGCCTGCCGTTCGCCGGCGAGTAAAAACAATTCTCTCACCCTGCCGCAGGTAGGTGACTTTTCTCCGGCCACAGCAGGTATGACTTGCCAGTTGCAGGGATACATAAAAGTCAGATTCGTTTCTCTGTATTCTTTTCTGCATGCAATTCGCGGCAGGCTCGTGGGCGAAGCCGGATCTCCCGGGGCATAATCCGGCACACCTAAATAGGTGCCTATACATTCTTCCTCGTAGTTGGTTGCATCCGGCGGAGGCATAAGTCGGGTCTCGGCTACCTGCACGTCCGCCAGGTAATCATGAATGATTGGTGCGTCGAGCACCTTCTGGTAACTCATTCCCAGCAAAAATCCTCCCAGCGGCAGCAGCAAAAATAAAAATATTGCCAGGCCTTTGGAAAACGGAGTAACGGTGGTTAATTCGGGTGGCAGTTTGGGCCATGACATATTTGTGTTTATTGGTCAAAAAGACCGCACGTATTGCACGGCCTGTTCGGCGTGGTCTTCATCTCTCCCAGATTCTTTATTATTTGTACCAGATTAAATGCCTTGTTGTCATGGCCTATCGCCCGCATACGAAAAGCTGTCGCCAACAACGGGCCAATATCTGCTGCTTCAGCGTCTACCCTCAACCGGTCGGACAAGGTCAATTCAATTACTATGAAATCATTAAATCCGCCTATTTTTCGGCACAAAGTGTCGTTCAGGCATCTCCCAGCTTCAGAATTATTACCCACTGTTTTTCAGTATACTCCATCCCGCATTATCTTGACTTCATCCAGCCTCATAGTAAAATCAAACGGTGACAGGCCGTGAATACGAATTAATCAGCCGGGCACTGGAACAAGCTCCCGTGGGATGTCCTGTCAGTGGATTGATCGCCGAAGGGGTATCTACAGACCCTTTCAAAATAATTGTCAAAGCTTTCACCACATCAATCGATTTTCGCAAACCTGAAAAGATAAAAGCCGGTCGTGGTCACCTGGTCCAGTGTTCCGGGCAGGACAGTGGCGTCTGCCTTTTTTGCTCAAGTCGCTTCCCCTGCTGAAATATTTAATAAAAAAAATGAAGGAATGTTGTCTCAATTGTAATTGTTCTCCGGAGAAAATGCTCCTTTGCCTTAATTTGCTGGATTTAACGGAAGAGGAAGCTCAACACCCGGATCTTAGGTGCAACAAGGGAACAAATAAATTAGGCAGGATTCTTGTTGTCGATGCACCTGTTTCCCGGGATAGCCTTGGCGCTATGTATCAACGCTCAGGTGTCCAACTTGGCCATGATATTCGGAGATAAAATACTACTTTTTTCCCAAAGGTAAAAGCGTCTTCACTTTAGTAAACTTCGCTCCCAGGAAAATTGTCAGTGCGGCATATTTCACTATCCATCCGATATATGGTATCCCCGCCGCCAGTTGGTAAGCCAAAAGTCCGATGGCAAATACCGCCAGGTAATGCATGTCCGGCCGGTTCAGTTTTTTAGTTATCCACTCTCCCGCCAGCACTCCGGCAAAAATCTGCGCGACATATATGTCTATCAAAAACAGCATCAGAGCAATTACCGCCAGGGGTATGCCGAAAGCAGACAGGGCAATCAAAAACAATACCGGTAAAGCCAGGATCATTATTACCATTCCCACAAGCCAGTTCCTGCCGGGGTTGATTTTCATTTGCGCGGCTAGAGCCAGTACAGCCGGCCGCAGCAGCCATAGCAGGACCGTGCCTGTCAGTAACGCGGCCAGGTAAGACCAGAGTTTGAATCCTAATTTCAATCCTCCTTCGGCCGCTTCTCTTCCGGCCCGCCCTGCCTCGGTCATCTTTTCCGGCCAGATCTTGCTTATTTGCCCTGCCACACTTGCCCCTTCGGCCAGGACCGGGTCATTTTCCCCCGAAAACACCAAGTCCCCGTTGATGATGGCGCCGCTGCCCAGGTTCAGGTTACCTGCCCCGATATAGGCGGATTTGCCCACCCGATTATTCAAGTTCACCATCCCGCCGCCGCCTACCACTCCTCTGTTAATCGGGCTGTCTATATTCACATTTCCGCCTCCGAAGATTAACCCGCCGGATACACTGGCGTCATTGGAGACAAATATGTTTCCTCCTGCCATTGTCAGTCCGTCTCCGATCTTGGCACCTCGGATATTCAGGCTTCCTCCGGCGATGAGCACGTCCTGCCCCACGTTTCCGGAAACATCCACAGTTCCTCCCGCGGCAAATACATCCCCAGTCACATTTCCGGTAATACGCACATTGTTCCCCGCGGCGTATACATCGCCCATCACGGTGCCTTCCACCACTACCGTATTGCCGGCAATAAACAAATCGTCATCGATAATTTCTCCCGCCTCTACCCGTGCCATTTGCTCTCCGGACCGCACCAATGCCAAAGCGGAAATAGGGGAGGTCATTATTAATACTCCCGCGACTGCCGCTCCGGTTAACCATTGTTTCATAGCCATTTATAAAAGATTATCACTTTTCTCTCCGATTCTCAAAAACTTTATCCTTAGCCCAACTCACTCCTTTTATTCCCAAATAACCTACTGCCTGCAGCCCCAGATTTCCTGCACCAATTAATAATGCTTTTTCATCTTGGGTTGCTAACCCCACGATAAATGAATAAAAAGCATCTTTAGATACCAGTACATACAGTATCGTCCACAGAATTCGTTCCTTTCTGTCAGGGCGTTCTATTGAAAAATTTAATATTGCTCCGGCTGTTAAATT
>LCNU01000025.1 GCA_001001375.1 Candidatus Amesbacteria bacterium GW2011_GWC1_47_15
GCTTGTGTTTACCGCAGGAAGTAATAAACAAAAGGAAATATTATGAGTGAAAACAATACAACACCCGACAGACCCGATAACCCCAATGGCGGCACATTGGCAGAAATTTTATTTAGTAGAGGTTATCTGGATAGTGCCGGGTATCATTTGGAAGAAGCAATAAGGGAGATGACAAGAGGCGCAGCAGAACAAGAAAATAAAGAATGGTTAGGTTTACAGAGAAAAAGATACAGCATAGAGGATGGATTTTTAAAAGAACACGAATTAAGTAAACAAGAAGTGTACAAACCGGGGTTAAGATTTACTTTGTGGGAGGAATATATGGTGGAATCAATCCAATTCATTGCTGACCAGGATCAGATCCTAAGCCCGTTAAGCGGAGGGAAATTATTCAATTATTTTTGCATCCGGGGCTTGAGTTCAATTTCTGCTAAGGAAAAATATAACATGTCTGCTTTTTCCCGGAAGCAATTACAGTTTTTTCGTCTTCCTTCAATGCCACCCAGAGCGACTTGTACTTCTTAAAGATGTTAGTCCAATTGATGCTCATAAACCGATTATATACGTCCGCAACAAACTTTTGGGGTTGGTATAACCGGCTACCGGATAAATAACCAAAAGCAAGTTAAGAATCTGCCTTCCACCCCCGAGGCGGACTGCCAAATGATTAACAGGTGGATGAGGGAATGGATACGCAAGCCGGAAGCCTGACCGGACCGGAAAAGATAGGTTTCAACTATTCTCCAAGCAGTGGGGTGTGACCTTTACCGGCGGATGATTTTCTTTGAATCTCCCGTAACTGTTTGAGTGAAATCCCTGAAACATAACCGTATTCTTTGGGTCTTCTCAGATTTTTTGCAGATTTCAGCAGATACAAAGCGCTATCGGAACTAATAGTAGATTCAGCAAAGTTATCGGTTATTGATGACAATTGTCCGTCCGGACTGTTTTCAAAATTGCCATCAAGCCAACCCTGCCATATCTGCGAGTCCACCCTCTTATCAGTTCCCAAACCTGATATTCTCTGATGTTCCGCATCTACCGCCTGACCCTGACTGATATCCAGCCTGTATGAAATGCGGTCTTCAACCGTCCAGGGTTTGTCCGGTTGATAGATCATGACTTGGTTGACGATTCCCCCTTCTCCCTTTTGGGTAACATCCAAAGACAGAATGAAGTTTTGGGTTCCGTCTGATAACCTTACATCGAACTCAGTAATTGCCGTGATATTTACTAAATCATCACCGCGCACAACTGTCACACTGAATTTATCCGGATGTTTTGCCGCCAGACCAATGGCAGCAGATCTCACTTCTTTTAATTTTTCTCCCGATTTTCTAAGATTGTCTGCAAATTTCCGGAAATAATCTTCCTCTGAGCCAGGACCACCGGGTACCAAAATATCTTTTGACATATAATTATTATAGGACTAAATGAAATATAAGTCAAAAAGTTTAATTGGAAGGATGCAGGGTGTCAGTTTTTTTCCCAGATACTGCTTGATAAGCCGATTTCCATGGTTTCTTCCTGAATGCCGGACGCAACTTCCTTTACGGCAAGTTTACCCAGATAATCTGCCAGACGCCTTCTGGGAATTAAAACCCTATTACCAGTGTCCGGGTGATAACGCATTTCCAAACGCCGGGAAACCGGGTCCTGAGCGGAAAATAGTACCGATCGGTTTCACAGATCAACAGGCTGGCAAACGAAGTGGGAAGGGTTAATTTCAACACACCCCCGAGGTGGGAAAATTATGAGGAAGTTATAATTTCCGTTTGAGGAATACCCTGCCGGATCCAGACTTCCGCCGAACCTTTACGAGTAGACGGATTTGAATTTAAATATTGCTCAACCAGCCCGGCCATATACCCCCTGATTTCCGGTGGCAGTTTATTACCTTTCTGGGGCTGGCAATCGAACTCCACTGAAAAATCAGTATCGGCTTCGGCCGCGGTAACGACAGATACGGCGATATTTCTTTTCGGTAGTTTCAGAGTCTCTGCGATAATTGAAGCCACCTCCATCCCCTGTCCAGCATACGGGTTTCTTTCCAGGCTGCCTTCCGTTTCCAGATTTTGCGCTCCTGCCTGTTCGATCATTGCAGGCGAGACTACCAGGGCTAGCCGCGGCTGGTAAATGAATTTCGTCAACCCGGCCACATTATCCAGTTCCTCCGGCTTCTGGGGTACTGCATAATTATTCCTTTCTACCAACAGAAAAGTGGTGTCCTTCCACAATTCCACCAAAGTTCTCTCCACGGAAATAACCGAATACCGGCCAAGAGATTGAGCTGCCATCCCGACAGCCCGCATTTGTTCCGGAGACGGAAAAAAAGCCTCCCTGCCGGGGAAGTCCGGGTATTCATTCGGCCCGGAAGTAAATGAAACTGATATCTGCGAATGCGGTCCGCTTGCCGTGACTATTCTGATCTCTCTGTCCTCGGGATCCGGAACCTGCAATTTTTCCCGGGTGGTATCAAGGACCCTGCCGCCTAATTCCCCTACTTCACGCTTCCGTGCTGCGGAAAGACCTGACCAGACTGCAGTGGGAATTTCAAGCGTACAAAGCGGCATATTATCCATCATTATATCCCATTCAAGCACGGACCCATGCCGGGTTATGGGGTCCTGGGAGGAAAAAAGGCTTACTCATCCAACTCCAGCCGCCTGCATAGACGGAGCAGGAGTCCAAACAGTACTTTTCGCTTTTTATTGAAATCCCGATGTATTAACATTAAGCTCAGGAAGATGTTCAGTGAATTACCACCGGAATGGGAAGGAAAGCTGGTGGAAGAAATGGCGTTTGTCCGAGAAAACGGTTTTTATCTTTTTGATCCGGAGACCCTCCAATCCACCCCAAAATCATTATCCATATTGCTGACAGCGGATGAGGAGTGGAGAGATACACTGGGGGAATTTGTGAAACGGGCAATTCCTTCAGACCTGAAAGACAAAATATATTTTCAGCCACCGGAGGGATATCATGTTTCTTTGCAGTGGAGTAAGGAATTCCCCCAGGAGGAATTGAGAGATCTGACGGCGGAGCTTGAAGATTATTTTAGGAATATCGATAAAATCCTGATCACTCTATATGGCTTATATCCTTCCGACAATAACTTCCAACTGGTGGGCGGGGCGAGTGAGATCATCCGGAATTTCCGGGCAGAGCTGACAACTATCTATGAGAAACATGGAGCCAAGCCAAAGCTGGCAAGAGATAACGGAATGACGTGGATCTCCGCCGCCAGGATATTGCAGCCGTTTTCAAAGAGTGAAATTGAGCAGGCGATACAGGAAACAGGAAAAGAAATATTTACGGATGTCTCATTTTCTACGGCAGTCCTGACCTTGAACGATGCCATGTTTTCCAGTCAAAATTCGGAAATATTGGCACGGGTGAAATTGAAGTAACGGAGGCCGGCATTTACCTTACACACATAAATATGGGAAAAACAGGAAGCACCCAGAGAGAATAGCTTACTAATCTTGGACTCGCGGCTTGAGCTCGATTTCGGCTTTGAAGTTATCGAATTTCACACAGAAATGCCCGAATATTCCCGACGAGGCACGCCTACTAGGTGGGGAAATACAGGTATAATGACAATATGGGTGAGCCGTTAAATGAGGCCAGTGAACCGGCATATGACAGGCAGATAGAAAATTTCAGGCGCACCATCCCTAATCCCGACCGGAGAGCGGCGATTGAGCAGGCCAGCCGGAAAAGAGAAGAATTTTTATTGAAAGTCTGGCGCGAAGAACGGTCCAAACTACCCGCCGACCTGATCACCAAACACAGCCTGGAAAAAGGGCTGGACGGGTGGAACAAGTATTTGCACCTGGGTTTTGAGCAGGACGAATACAGAAACCGTTTCGGGTTTGAAGACTGGTCGGCAAAATTTCTGGCACAGATGCTAAGAGCCGTCGGGGATGACAAAGAAATTCTAGAAAAATACGGCAGGAAATGGTATCAGGAACACCGCCACGTGAAGAATAGTTTTTACGAACACTATTTTGTTAAAAGTTCGGGCGTTGATCCTGAAATCTGGTGGGGGAGAATCGCCCAATTTGATCCGGACAGCATGCTTGCGCATTCCGTCTCGCGCGAAGCTTTGAAAAAAATAATAAAAAGCGGAGTGATCGGGCGAAGCGCTTATTCCACAGTCGCCATGTGCCGGGACAGAATAGTATATGACAGCGGTTATGTCATAATTTTCCAGGCAAAAGACCTGCAGGCAGCAGGTTACCCACTTCTGAGCATCGGGGAAGACCCCAGGGACGCAAAAATATTAAGAGAAGTCCGCACCCCCATGCCTATCGATATCAGACTGGCAAGATACATAGCATTAACGAGCGAAATCCCGGACAGGCACAATGCTTCAAAAGCGCAAATTGCCTATTCATATTTCGGCGAAGAATATTTGAGAGACCTGCAGAGAATTTAAAATCAAACACCGGGAGTTTGTATGTATACCCCACCTCAATTCGGTGTGCAACTTCTGCATATCTATTTTGGAATTTGAAGTTAAATTAATTCCTGAAAGCTGTCCGGCCGGGTTCCTATATCCGGACTTAGCGCCGCGGTCAAAAAGTTTATCGTTTTTTCTGATAATTCAATCCCGGCGGCTGCCAGCTGCTCTTTCAACACCAGTCCTCCAACCGCTTGCCGGATAGCAAACGGCAAAGCCGTTTTTACACAATAATCCAAGTAGCCTTCCTTATATAAAGGAATAAAACGGTCGTCTTCATCTTGGATTTCGAACACGCGGATATTGTTCCCCGCATCCGGCAATTTTTTGGCGTAATCCAAATCCAGACAAATACGTGAACAGTCTATAGTCTTTTTGCCGGAGGGGAGATCGAATTCCACCACCCTCCCGTGGACGGCGGCATAAAGGGAGCAGGTGCGCTGCTGGCCGTCCAGAATAAAATTGAGGATCTCGGTACTTCGGGGCCTGGACGGAACTATCCCCAATTCCGGCATGTCGCGATAAAAAAGATTGTATTTGGCCGGGGCTTCCCAGAAGAAAAAACTGCCGATGGGGTATTCCTTGTAAATGCTGTCCAGAAGACGTTCGGTTTTCCCTCCATGCTTCTCTGAAATAATGTGGTCGACCTCGTGGGGGTAAATTGCATTAGCTTGATTTAAGAAGCAGTACTCACATTTTCCATTTGCTCGATCAAGTACTAATTGCCTGAGGTCTTCAGGAATGTGGGTACGGCTCATTACGAACGTATGGGTAGACGGCGAGCTCGGGCTTTTACTAATGTCATAAAGTGATTTGTTGTCTGAAATCTGTCTAACTCAGCCACCTCTAGTTCTGTTAGCTGACTCGAACGATTTTTATCCAATAGCTCGCTCAATCTTTCCTGTGCCTTTTCTGATGCTTGAAAGTTTGCGATCTCAGAGGTTGAAGGTCCCTTTGCTAGAAAATTTATGACTTCATCGTAGATAGGACTTAAGGTTGGTTCAAGTTCTCTTAGACCAAGTTCCAATATCTCTTCAAGATGCTCTTGCATTGGACGTAACTTCGCTTCCAGCCCATCTGATACACTAATTGTTAATTCGGCCATAAGTTTACATCACCTCCATTCTCCTCATAATATTACACCCCCCACTTTTGAAATCCTAATTCTACAAGTACACGAATATCCAGAAGCCAATCGCTGAACTTCCAACTAACTCATACGGTGTCTGTTCCGTGGCCTTAAAAACCTTAATTCTTTTCAATATCCACACCCATATGAGTAGTCTTGTTCCTCTGCTTGCTCCTGACAGTTTGACGTGGCTGACTCCCCATTTGGATTTGGTAACTGACTTTTGGAGAGATCACTCTCTGGCTGAGATAATTGAGTATTTTGTGTTTGTTCCCGTGCTTGCAAATAACTAGCGACCATTTCGTCTTTGGCGGCCTTTTCGTACTCCTGACGTAATCGGCGGCGACTTCCAAGCCTCCAGCTTTTAGCGTATAGATCAGGCCTTTGTAGACTTCCGAATCGTGATCGGTCAAGGCCGCTTGATAGAAACTCTCACGGGAAAACATGAGTGGAATTATATAATTATTACTTAATAAAATCAAACTATAGGTTTTATTTTTAGAGGGGGTTTTGAATTTATAATTTGACCATGATCCCCGTCGCGTCGTCTGAATGCTTGAACCTGGTAAATACCCAATCCGGATCCGCGTCTTCGCTTTCTCTTTTCAGGTTTATCAATTTTTCAAATCCCCCTTCGAGATAATTTTTCATCAGAAAGTCCCTGTATACACTATCCGTCAATTGACGGCCCTGGATCTCCAGCCCGTCTGTCCCGGCCAGTACGGCCATTTTTTCCGACAGGTCAACTATTCCCGTCTGGATATATTTCTCCACTTGCGGATCGCCGTTTATCAAACCGGAACCCGAACCGTCCGGATTATTGTTTCTTCTCTGATACATTTCGTATACGGCTAGTTTGACATTATCCTCTTCCCGGGCAAGGCGAAGGCTTATTCCCCTTTCCAAAGCTGACTGAACTAGCAAGGCAAACATTTCGTCGTCAAACTTTTTATTCCTATCTTCCGTAATCAGATCCGACCGGCCGTCCCTGCCATAGACTACAACCCAGGTATCCCCCACGTGGGCGAATTCCAAAGTCATTTTTTTCAGATCGATCTTAAGGACGGTGGCCATGGCCGCGGGCAGGGAATGCGTATCTGCCAGATCGCCTCCAAGAGCAACCGCCTCCTGCAGGAGGCCGGTGTTTAAAGACAAGAGCAAATTTTTGGGAGTAGCGGCAAAATCGCTTTGGGGAAAATGATTTTTTAAAAACCCGGAGGCAAACCTGGCACCAGTGACTCCTTTTAGTTTTTCCAAGGGACGAAGGCTCGTCGTACCATCGAAAACCCCTATCCACAATACGTCTTCATTCAGCACAATGGCAAAGCTATCTTCATTTGGCTTACCTTCCCCATTTGGCACCGTGCTGGCGGATAACTTAATCCCGGTCCCTTCAAGCGCCGTCTCCGGAAAGAAATAATCCTGCAACTCACCGCCATCGTATGCAAACAATTTCTTCATCCTGTAAATTTTATAACAAACAAGAGGTGGAAAGATGACAATAATTATTTAAGATTCAGGATTCAAGATTTAAGAATTAAGATCTTTAGGTTGATTAGGAGACTTGGGAAGAAGAGGCGGGGTGCTTTTGGATCACGACTGAAAAGTCGGAAGAACTTTCGCCTGAGACCAATACACCACTGCCCAAGCCTGCATACCAGGGTTCTATGCAGACATAATCTTCCGGCTTGTCTGACCACAGGATCCATTTAACCGGTCCGGGATCCGTTTCCATTGAATATTTATTTGCACCGATCGTAAAGTCTACACTGCTTAACCCCTGCCCGTCCAATTTGACTGATTTTTTGGGAGTGAGGGGAAAATGAGGCTGTAACTCCTGCGTCTCTACTGAAAACCCTTCCCGGGCATCGAGATATGGATGCAGGGCGTGGCCGATCTCTTTGGGGCTGTCCGTATGATTAGTAATCGTGGCCACTATCTGCAAACCGGATCCCAGAAGCTTTATTTCATATTCTTTCACTCCGGCAAAATCAAACTCTGACGGGCCGATAAATCTACTGAGAGTGATACTATCTGCACTTTGTTTTGAAACAGTCCAGTCCACCAGCCTGTCCGTCCCGTGGGAGGGCATCCTTTGCGGTGAATAAAGATTTCCCCAGCCTGTACCTTCAACCGGACCCGGAGTCGGCCCCAAAACGGGTAAGCCGCCGCGCGTGGGATTATCCAAAGTCCTGGGATACAACACGTCCTGACCATCGATAACCAACCGGTTTACAAATGCTCCCCTGGGATCTATTTCCACCTCCACGCGGCTGTTTTTTAATACCAACACTTCACTATTCTGCTCTTTGGTTTCGGCCTCGCTCATTACATATAATATTACCAGCTTTACCGGAGATCGTCAATATTATAGGTTTATTTTAACTTGAAGCATTTAACCTTCTACCTAATGCCTGAGCCTTGTTTGCCAGCCTGATGAACGCGGGCTGGGAGCTGTAATTTGCTGCCTCTTCCAGTCTGATCCACTTGAGCTCTTTTGATTCATGGCTGACGGTGTATGGTTCGTTCATGTCCGCTGTCAAAATGAACCGGATATCGTAGTGGTCATGCCCAGGTATATTATTCCCCGGAGGCATGGGGTGGATATCAACATCAAAAATACCACCGTTGCCGGGAACCGACCGCAATGATTTCAAACTTGACTCTTCCTCAGCTTCCCTAAAAGCCGTTTTAAAAACGTCCGGGTTTGAATCGGAATGCCCACCGAATTGAAACCATTTATCGACGACAGGGTGGTGCGTCAATAGCGTATATTCAAATTTCCTGTCTACCACGATAGCTGAACCGGTGACATGACCAAGCGGGAAATCATTGTCAAAACATTCCGGGTGCAATTTCACAAAAACTAATATTTCCTGCCGGCATTTTTCTTCATTAGCGTCTGCCGTCTGATAATTATTCAACAGCTCAATTAAACCATGCCTTCTTTCCATAGGATGATTTTACTCCCCTTTTAAACAAGGTTAAAAGTGAATATGCAGTTGAGCGTTGAAGGGATGTGGTAATACACTAGAGGTAATACGAAAAAGAAGAAACGGAATAATACCAGGAAATGGGCGGTGGCTGCCGTGGCGGCAATTGTATTGGGGAGTGTGCCGGTGGTAAAAAGAATTGTCAGACCGGGGGAGTTGGTGGTGGAGGTAGTGGACGGGGATACTTTTATTATCCAGAACAGGCAGCCGATTAGGCTCTATGGGGTGGACGCGCCGGCTGTGGAAGACTGCATGGGAACGGAAGCCAGACAAACCCTGAAGAAAAAAATACTGGGCAAACGAGTGGTAATAAAAGAACCTTTGTCTGATGGGAGGGGAAGGATCATGGCTTTGGTTTACCTGAAAAAGGAGCTGGTAAACGAGACGCTGGTAAAAAACGGGTTGGCTATGTACCGGCGGCAAGCAGGAACGGAAAAGGAAGCGATGAAAGCGGCCAACGAATATGCAAGAAACAAGGGTGCCGGGATTTACGGGCCGGAATG
>LCNU01000026.1 GCA_001001375.1 Candidatus Amesbacteria bacterium GW2011_GWC1_47_15
CCGAATATTATTCCCGTTTCCGAAATAGTCAGGATCACCGGCCGGTCTTCACCGGTTTGTTCGTCACGCCTGATGACCGCGATTCCAAAAAAAGTAACCCCTGCCTTATTTTGATCGTTTTTGTTTTCGGATAATTGCTCTTTAAATATTTGAATCAAGGAAGAAATTTCCGGAAGTTGAAATACAAACCCCGGAATCAATACCGCAGTCATTGCTATCTCAGCAAAATACCGTATAAAAGATGCGTTTTGTTCGGTTCTACCCATAAGTTCCTTATCATACAATATTTTGGGGGGATATTTGCTAAAATTAGCTTTGGTAGGTTATTTCGGCCCCATCGTCTAGTGGCCTAGGACATCAGGTTCTCATCCTGAAAACCGGGGTTCAAATCCCCGTGGGGTCACTTTATCTATATCAAATCAACTATTTCCTTAGGCGTAAATCCCCATGTCCGGACAATAAATTCGATCCATTCCACCCCGTTTTGCAGGTCTTTGAACCCCAAAAAGCTGACTGCCATCTTCAAATTTCCACCCGTGGCCTTTATAGCTGAACCGATTCCTGTTTCTGCGATGCTGATATTAGGATCACCTACGAGTTTTATATCACGTGCCAGGTCCAGCGATTCCTGGGTTTTTCCGGCTCTGGCCAGGTCGACAGCCTTTTTTGTTTCCTTCGCCAATCTCACACAGCGCGCGGCCATTCCCGCAATGTTATATTCTTCCAAACCATCAAAATTGAAGTTCGGATAAGATCTCACAATCAGCTCCCGGGCCTGCTTGTTCGATAAAGTCATATCAAATGGCCCTTTGAAATCCGGCCGCGACAGAATCTCATGAACCGGCCTGTGGCTGTATAGATCTTTCTCCTGATAATCTTTTTCACCTCTCATGCTTTTACAAGTGAGGAACTGGCTTATGGCACCTCTTGCATCCGTTCTTTTTAACCTTTTCAATATCCTCCTGGCGGATTTGTTTTCCGCAGTTTGGGCACAATATGCTTCCTTTTACTTCGACTTTAGATACACTGATCCGGACTACCCCCGGCAGCCTTGAGGCATTTCTAAATACCCCGCCTCTCAGTTTTTCGTTTTCAGCCATATCCGATATTATAGGGTACTTAATAGTAATTTGCCAGATAGTGGAAGTATCCGTTGCAGTGTAGCCATTCGCTGAGCTTAAACCCCGGGGCACAACCCGTATCGCTGGTCAATGTCCCAGTCGAAAGGGTGTTGTTGGCCTCAGTCTGGTAAACCCTGCCGTTAATAGTCATTTTATCCACCCGCAGATTTCTGTCCTGGGGCGGTACAAAATAATCATTAGGCAGACGGACTTTGATCTGCTCGCCGTCTACGGCAAAGGGATGGGTATATACATAATCAGCAAAAGCTCCTGTGACCGTAAATGTTTTGACTTTGATATTGTCTACCAATATATCCATATTGGGGTAAATACCTCCCCCCGGTGTTCCGTAAGCCCTCAGGGTCACAGTCGAATTGTTTTTGGTTATAGCCGTACTTTTGTTTAAGTGGGTTTCAAAAAACCCCAACCCCGTAAATGTTTTACCGTTAATACTGCCCGAATAATATGCTGCCGGTTCGAAAAACTGGGGTCCGGATGGTGGTTTAAATATCTGGTTATCTGAAAAAGATATGCCGCTCATTTGCAAAAACATATTATTGGATTTATTCAGTTCGAACTTCCAGCTGGATGGGTAGTTGGTTGTGCCATAGCTGTTGATAGTTGCCCGCCCTCCGGTTCCGCATTCATTTGTACCATCGGTATTTCGTTTTACCCAATATGTATATCTTGGTCCGCTGTTGTAAATTTGCGTCACAAACCCCACCGCCTGGTGGGGAGCTGTGTCGTATATACTGCCTGAATTTGTCAGGTGCATACCGGTCCAGTAATGGCCTTTCCAGTCACCCGGAGGCAAAGTATTAAACCACTGGTGGTCGATCCAGGCTTTACCCGCTTTCACCGCTCTGGCGGCTCCGTCGATATCGGTTATAGTGCCCGTTATATCCAGATCCGGGATGCTGTAATAAAAAGTATCGTCTCCTCCGAACACGGGTATCTTCCCCCGGCAATTTCCCGTGGTTCCGCCCCATAAAAGCGGAGTGTTAAATCCGGTTGAGACCACGGTTCTTTCTTTCATTGTCAGGTCAAAGGTTCCGATTTCCCCGGTTTTCCCCGTTAGTTTATAAATCTTCTTTCTGTCTGCTCCGGGAGGTTTTTCTTCCAAAGTCGCTGCAATCAACCCGTTTGCATATTTGACGAGCATATATTTTCCGCTCAACAACGAAACAGTCAGACTGCCTCCCGTATTTGTACTTTCTTTAAATGATTTGGTGTTGTTGTCGTACCTGCTGCTGAGTAGTCCCTTATTTCCGGCTATCCTGGAAAAAGAAATGACATGTCCCAGGTCTTTTTCATCAGTTCCGTTCGTTTTTGTGGTTCTGACGAGCAGGTTCAGGTACCACCACTCTGCGAGATAATTTGTGTGCTGCCCGTGATCCCCGGGGAAAAACACCGCCGCGGCCGCCTTTGCTTTTTTTTGCGTCAGGTTAACTGCGGGAATAATCGCACTTAATGCTAAAACCGCAGCCAGACCAAGTATCGGTAATACCGGAAACCGCTTGACAAACCGGCCGGTTTTCCTGGGCATTGAATTCAGTATATACCACCGACAATACCATTCGATGGAAAAAACCCCTGTCTATCGCCCCGTGTACCCATCTTTACGCATATTTGACAAATCCTCTTGTTATCGCTAAAATACCATTCGATCTTAAGAGTTTTCCGGCCTCGCGCGAGGCTGATTTTTTTGCTAAAAAAAAGGAATCACCTTAAGTCAGACACCAGCTTCATTCATGAAACAAAAAATAATGATTACGGCCTCTGGTTTGCAGGATCTGCAAGCCGAGCTGAACGACTTGGTCAATACCAAGCGCCCTGCATTGGTAAATCGTCTTTCCATCGCCCGCAGCATGGGGGATTTGTCGGAAAACAGCGACTATATCAGCGCCAAGGAAGAGTTGTCCTTTATGGATGGCCGGATAGCGGAATTGGAGGAATTTATCCGCAACGCAAAGGTCACCACTCCGTCCAAAAAAGACCAGGTGGATTTCGGCCACATTGTCGAAGTCAAAAACAATTCCCACACCGTCTCCTTCAAACTGGTGGGGGAATGGGAAGCAGATCCTACCCAAAAAATGATTTCCGTTTCATCTCCCTTGGGCCAGGCCCTGATGGGTAAAAAAGTCGGGGACAAGGTGGAGGTAAGCGCCCCCGTGGGGAAAATCGAGTACACAATACTAAATATTAGCTAACTCCCGGTCTGCTTGGTAAAATCAACAAGTATGGCCCAGTCCCGTTTGCAGGAAATCCGCCAGATCCGACTTGAGAAACTGGAAAAGCTTCGCGGTTTAGGTATAGACCCGTATCCGGCCAAATATTCGAAGCCGCATATTCCCGTCTCCCGGGCAGTCAGCAGTTTAGATCAGGAGGTTTCGGTTGCCGGCCGCCTCTGGCGCTGGCGCGAGCACGGCAATTTAGTTTTCGCAGATCTCAAGGACGCCTCAGGTCAGATCCAGCTGCTGTTTCAAAAGAAAAATCTGGAGGATAAATTCAAGCTTCTTCCGCTTTTCGACGTTGGAGATTTCCTTGGAGTTTCCGGGAAAGTAATTACCACCCAGGCCGGGGAGGTCACTGTCGATGTAAACCATTTCGAACTGCTTGCTAAAACACTTCGGCCATTACCGGATGTATGGGACGGACTGAAGGATAAAGAGATCCGCCTCCGCCGTCGATACCTGGATACGAATATTAACCCCGAAGTGAAAGAGCGGTTTATCCGTCGTTCCCGTTTTTGGGAAGCCCATCGTGATTTCTTTAAGCAGCAGGGTTTTATTGAAATAAACATTCCGGTTTTGGAGCACATACCGGGTGGGGGAGACGCCAATCCCTTCGTCACCCACATGGATTCTATAGACCAGGATTTTTACCTGCGGATTTCTCAGGAGTTGTATCTGAAGCGATTAATCGGCGGAGGATACGAAAAAGTTTATGAAATAGGCCCCCGCTTCCGCAACGAAGGCCTTTCCGATGAACATTTACCCGAGCATGTCGCCATGGAGTTTTACTGGGCTTATGCGGATTGGAAAGACGGCATGGATTTTATTCAGAGGCTTTTCAATTATGTAATAGACCAGGTTTATGGTGGAAAAAAAGTATTTAAAATCAGGGGATTTGATGTTGATTTCTCTAGAGAATGGGAAATGTTGGATTTTGGCAGGCTTTTTAAAGAAAAATTTAGTTTGGATGTTTATTCGCCGGAACTGACTCAAATAAAAAAAGCCCTGGACCGTCAGGGGATTAAATACGATTCCAAAATCACCATCCCCCGGGCAGTTGATGCTCTCTGGAAACACCTGCGCGGTCAGATCAGAGGTCCGGCATTTCTTATAAATCATCCCAAATATCTATCTCCCCTGCAGAAGCCCAGTCTGGTAAATCCGGAAATTGTGGAAAGGTTCCAGCCGATTATTGCCGGCAGTGAATTGGGTAACGGCTGGTCGGAGGTAAATGATCCGGTGGACCAATTTAACCGTTTTTCCCAGCAGCAGGCCATGCGCGACGCTGGGGATACGGAGGCCCAGTGGCTGGATATAGACTATGTGGAAATGCTGGAATATGGCATGCCTCCGACTTTCGGCTATGGCCACTCAGAAAGGGTTTTTTGGTTTTTGGAAGACGTCCCTGCCCGCGAGGGAGTACCTTTCCCCCAGTTGCGATTTGAACTGGAAGAATCGACCAGGCAGATTTATGGAATAAACTCTGCCGGCAGTGTCTCCCGCAAAACATGAATTCTTCGCGCCGCCCCCCCTTCCCGTTACCAATGCTATTGCTTACCTTGATCTTGTTTATGCTGGCCGTATTCTACACTTTAGGCAAGTACAGCGGCTTTTTCTGCCGGTTGACCTATGGCCTGTGGTTGGATAGGGGGGTGGGTATGCGCTGTTACGACAAAAACAAGCTCTATATTGAACCCGAATGGGACCGGTTGAGGTATTTTCCCTGAATTGGGTATATAATCGGTCTCGTTATGTGGCTTGGGCAGGACACAAATAACTGGATCATCCTTTTTGGTTTGCTGATGGTGGCTGTGGAACTGTTCCTTGGAGTGCAGATGGGTTTTGATTTCGTCCTCATAGGCAGCATCCTGATTATCAGCGGTGCTTTGGGTTCCGTCACCGGCAGCGTGGTTTTGGCCTTAAACATTGCCATAGTCCTTAGCGTTTTATATATCGCGTTCGGCCGTAATGCCGTCAAGCGCAGGATCATTGTCATGACGCATAAGACCAATATCGACAAACTGGTCGGTTCCAAAGGTACGGTCATCCGCTCCTTAACTCCGGACACTGCCGGTATGGTGCGGGTGGAGGATGAGGATTGGCGGGCTGTCAGCGACGAAGTACTTTACGAAAAAGACAAAATAGAAGTCCTCGGACTTTCCGGCGTCACCCTCAAAGTTAAAAAAATTAGTTCCTGATATATAATATTTATATGGAATTCACCATCATCGTCGCCATCATCGCTCTCTTTGCGCTCGCCCGCAGTATCCGCATCATCAATCAATATGAAAAAGGCCTGGTAATGCGTCTGGGTAAATACCACACCACTGCCGATTCCGGCGTCACAATCCTCGTCCCCTTCATCGACGCGCTGATCAAAGTGGACATGCGCGAGCAGGTCATAAACGTCGCCCCCCAGCAGGTGATTACCAAAGACAACGTCCTGGTCACTGTCGATGCCGTCATTTATTACAAGGTAGTAGACCCCGTCAAGGCGGAGTTTGAAATTGCAGATTTCGGCTATGCCACCACCACTCTGGCCCAGACAAATCTGCGCAATTTAATAGGGGACAAACAACTGGATGAAACTCTTACAGCCCGGGATGTTATCAATACCAGCCTGCGAGAAGTCTTGGACGAAGCCACCAATCCCTGGGGGGTAAAAATCACCAAAGTGGAACTGCAGAAAATAGATCCCCCGGCGGATATCACTTCCGCCATGAGCCAGCAGATGAAGGCAGAGCGGGAGAAAAGGGCGCGGATTCTTGAAGCCCAGGGTTTCCGGGAAGCGGCAATTCTCAAAGCCGAGGGGGATGCCAAAGCCCAATTGCTTACGGCAGATTCCCAGTCCCGGGCCATAGAAATGGTAGCAAAAGCCGCGGAAAAGAATTTCACGGACCGCGCGGCCAAGCTCCGCCAGCTGGAAGTGGCTGAAAAAGTCCTGGGTGGAGAGTCCACCAAGTATGTCATTCCTGCCAATGGCAATATTGTTAATGTCTTGAGTCTGGACGGCAAAGGCGACTTCATTCCGGTGAAGACGAAATAGTCGGTATGATTACACGGGATCAGGCCTGGGAATTGCTCAATTCCAAAATGAAAAATCGGAATTTAATCCGCCACTGTCTTTCCGTGGAAGCGGTGATGCGGGCGCTGGCCAAGCATTTCCAAGAAGATGAAGAAAGATGGGGAATAGTGGGTTTGCTGCACGACGGGGATTATGAGGTTTCCAAAGATGACCCGGCCCGGCACACTCTGCTGATGGCGGATTGGCTCAAAGAGATGGGGGAGACCGATGAGGAAATTTTGTCTGCTATTCTTTCACATAACTACAGTCATACGGGAAACAACCCACCGGGAAATATCCTCGAGTGGTCTCTTTATTGCTGCGATGAGCTCACTGGTTTCATAGTTGCCGTTGCTCTTGTCCGCTCGGAAAAAAAGTTATCTCTGGTTACCGTGGAAAGCATCATGAAAAAATGGCCGCAAAAAGCTTTCGCCGCCGGAGTACACCGGGAGCAGATTTCCGCCTGCGGGGATAAATTGGGAATCAAGCTGGAAGACTTCATCTCCCTCTCACTTTCCGCCATGCAATCTGTAGCACCTGACTTGGGATTGTAAAATAGACAAATGCCCGCCAAACACAAGTCCCCCTCCGTACCGAAAAAACAGGTCAGAATAACCCATATTATGTCCACTCCCAGGGAGAAGGAGGCAGGCGCCCGCAAGGTTTACAATTGGCTCCTTGCACTTGGATATCCGGAAAAAAAGGCCCGTAAATGGACGGATGAGGAATTGGATCACGCCTTGGCGGATAAAAGCAAAAATGGCGGCTTCTTTGTGGCGTTGTATTGGGAACACCAATTGGGTATTGCCTATACCCCACGCGGCCGCAGGGCCAAAAAAACGCTTATTAGTATTGCCCAGGCCCCGGAAAAATTCAGCCGCGACGACCGCCTCCTGGCACATGAACTGGAAAATAAGAAATAACAAACCAGCTTTGTTATAATCCCTGCAAATGAGCGACCCGGAGAATGGACTTACCTATAATGAGCAATACCGGCGGGCAAAAGAATCAGCCGACTGTGGTAATTTAAACGATATAAAACCGGATAGTTATGATCTGCTCGAGCCGGAGAGGATCATTGCTTTGCAGATAGCCGCCCTCGAAACCCGGTTCAGGGAAGCCCATAACGCCAAGGTATCGGTCAGAATATCCGATGAAGCCAGGATAGTTTGGGGGTGGAGGATCCAATGCCTGCTTCAGCAGGCGGTAGTTATCTCCATGCAGCTGTCGCCCGCGCCGCCCGCAGCAGACCCCGTTTATGCGCAATGTTATGTTCTGACGGAACAGGATAGAAACACATTACTGGCCGCATTGGAATTTGGCTTGGTAGAAGCTTTGAACCCGTTCCACACACCGGGGATTACCGCAATTCCCGGAGATTTATTATCCGGGATAAAAGCAACATCAGCCGAAAGGAGAAATAGGCTTGTCAATAAAAATCCCATTCAAAAAGGACTTTTCAATAATCACCGGAAAGACATGCCACCGGTGAAGTAGTGGTATAATAGTGAAAATTAAAAGGCAATAAGACAGCTTCCAACTGTTTAGCTGGCCGGGGGAAGATTCAACTAAACCGGTCCGGACCCGCCCGTAATCGCGGTCAAAATCAAGCACCTGTTTTCGCTGGCACCTCAAAAAGGCGGAAACCACCAGGTGCTTTTTTAGTTCATTAATCATAAATCATGAATTTTAAATCAAAATTGTATTTAATCAGACATGCCGAATCCCTCGCAAATACTCGGGGGATTTACCAGGGTCAGACATACGACACGGGCCTGTCTCCTCTGGGCCGCCTCCAGGCGCAGGCCTTGGCCAGCCGGTTTGCCGGGGAAAAATTTGACCACGTTTTTGCCAGCCCGCTAAAGCGGACTAATCAAACCGCCGCCTTTTTCTCTGATTCTTGTAACGTGGATCCTGAGTTGCTTGAGACCAACCATGGCGCTTGGGAAGGCTTGCACAAGTCAGAAGTAGCCATCCGCTGGCCGGATTTGTATATCCGCTGGCAGACGGCTCCAGCTGATGTTGTCTTTCCCGGCGGCGAAGCTTATCAGGATACTGCAGCCCGCGCCGTCAATTGGTTCAACAGGATCGCTAAAATGTCTGGCACCGTCGCCGCAGTTACACACATAAACATTATTCAGGCGATTATCGCCCATATACTGGGATTAGATCCAAACAGCATTAAAAACTATCCGATTCAGCCGACTGGTGTAACTCTTATTGAATCCCGTTCCCCAGCCCGCATAGTTTACCTTAATGACTTTTCCCATCTGAAAGC
>LCNU01000027.1 GCA_001001375.1 Candidatus Amesbacteria bacterium GW2011_GWC1_47_15
TGGGTACCGATACCCAGCTTGGCGGCAAGAATATTCACTTCATCCAGATCCTGATTATCAAATTCAATCCTTCCGGCGGAAGCGCCCAGACCGAGCCAGTCGTCATCTGAAGAAGTATCGGAAAAAGCAGGGCCGTCAATAACAGAACCTACTGAGGTAATATCTCCCACACCGCCGACGCCGGCAATTTCTTTCCACTCGGTAGCATTACCTGACTGCCAGGTAAGGACATAATTAGTAAGCCCCGCCGCGGCGGGGAGAGTGTAAACGAGATCAGTAGTGAGGTCAGGAGGTCCTGCAAAGCCGGTGTAATTTGAACCGTCCGAATCAAAGAGCCTTAGTTCACCCTGACTTTTTAATTCCAGATCGCCTCCACGGGTGATATTGGCGACTGTAACTCCCGAAGCTGAGGCAGTTAATATATTTTGATCTCCCGCCTCGTTGAGAATAACTAACGACTTGCCAATATTCGAACCCGATACTTCGAGGATACCTACGGGAATGATGGCACCTCCAAGGCCAACCTTGCCCACTGTACCATCGTCTAAAAGTGTAAAAAGTGTATTGGTGCCGTCGGTGATATTTAAAGTTCCGCCATTACTTATCGAAACAGTTGGTGTAACCGAGGCAAATGCGATTTCAGCCCCGGTACCTGAGTTTGATAGTCTTAAGTTGTCTACGGCACCTGCAGCTAATTGATCGATAGACAAGATAAAGTTTGAATCGGTTCCGCTTGAGGAAGGATTACTAAAAACCAGAGAATCGTCCAAGCTGGTGAGGGAAATGGTAGTGTCTGATCCGTCGACGTCGTTGCCGTACGCTTCCTGGAGAGTGGTAGATGCGCCGCTGATATTTGCCCAGGATGACCCGTTATAAATAAGCACCTGGTTATTGTCCGTATCATAAGCGATGTATCCTTCCCCGGATGAGGGGTTGGTTAAAGAATCTGCCTGAGGCAAAAGCAAACCCTGGGGAGCGCTGGTAGAGTGAGTGATATTTGACAGGTCCAGTAAACCCGTGTCTGAGAGGGTCAGGGTGCCGGCAGAAGTGAGCGCAAACATTTTTACACCGGATGAAGAGGCAGTGAGCAGATCTCCGGAAGAGGATTCGATGCTGAGTTTGGCGGAACCGGTGGATGTTCCCAGACCCAAAATGTCGGTAGCAGTGATTAATTTAACCAGCGTTCCGGTGTCTGTAAATCCACTGGTATCGCCGGTACTGGTGGCGTTAATTGTCAGCTTTTTGTCCGTAGTGTTCGTTGTTAATCCGATACCCGTACCTGCAACTAAGGTGAGGGTATCGTCTGCAGAACCTGCTGTAAGGCTTGTCTGGCCTGAAACGGCGATATTTTTCCAGACGGACTGGACAACGTTTTGGGCAGAATTGCGAATAGTGGTACCCTCTATGGCAATACCGCTCCCGGCAGTCAGTGTAATTTCGCCCTCCAAGCCTTGGAAACTCGTTACACCGCCGGTTTCAGTGGTGGAAATGATCGGGTTTTGACCAGGAGTGATGGAGATACCGTCACCAGCAATTACGCTGTATATAATATTCGGGGCTGTGAGAGTACCTTCGACTGTCAGGTCCTTAGAAAAATTTGAAGGGAGGTTTACGATAAAACTAAAGTCTTCCAATTCGGCTTCAGCGGCCAGTACCTGGCTGTATAAATCCAGACCAGAGTCGTCCAAGGAAGGTACAGGTTGTGAGTCAGGTGCGAAAAAAGAAGACAAAAAAGATAAGCCTTTTTGCCGGGCGAAAGCAGGGGATGACGGGATACCGACGGCGATTTTTTCTGCCAGTCGGGGAGCCAGCCAGGAGGCTGCGACAGTAAATACCAGGAAAAATATTAAGCCTGCCATGTAAACCTGGCGATGAGAGGTTTTCCTGGAAGTCCGGGTGGAAGCGGATGCTATGGAAGAAGGGGTGACAACCGCTTTGGGATGATTGAGGATCGGCTTTCGGGAAGGAGTAAAAGCCTGAAGTTGGTAAAGATTGTAACGACGCTGATTTCCGGGAGTTCTTTCCGGGATGAGAAGCCCCTGTTTTTCCCAGCGGCGGAGGGTTTTGGTGGACACTTTGAGGAGGTCCGCCGCTTCACGGATAGAAAGGCGCGCGTTGTAACTCAATTCGGGCAGGGATTTGGGCATGGGGTTTTGAGTTTGGGTAACTTGGACATGTCCACTTATGTCCAAGTTAATCTATTATAATTATTAATTAAGAATTGATGTCAATAGAGAAGAAGAGTTAAATTAACCCTTAGAAGCGGTATAATTTTTCACTTACTAATATAATATCCCTATATATAGTCTTATATTGTTAATATACAACCTATAATAATTTGCTAAGTTGATAGATAATGTTGAGGCATATTTTTGCTCAATCAAAGGAAAATGAAACAACTAATCGGAACTGAGGAATAAGGAAAATAGACGAATGTTAACTTAGCAACTTGGACATTCAGCCATAAATTGTTGACAAGCTAAAAGATAATTTCTAGTCTGGAAGCAATGAACAAAATAAGGATATTTATTGCGGCCGGAATAATAATTTCCGGTGGTCTGATGATCTGGGGTAAAGAAGGAATACATGCCCAAGAGCAACCAGCCGGCATTGCAGTTTCCCGGACCTTTACAGAGGGGGAGTATGTTGACGGAGACATTGTGTGTTCCTCACCAGACGGTCTGAAAAGGTGCAGCAATGAATTTGATGTGAATATGGAAGGAGTGTTCATCGAAAATCCCAGTGTTGCTTTCCTGAGTTCAAAAGAGGGAACAAAATTACTTTTATCGTCCGGTAAAGCATATGTCCGGGTAGTGACATCCGGAGGAGACATCAAGCGGGGTGATTTTATAACATCGTCAGTTAATCCGGGGCTGGGACAAAGAGCCGGGAAAAGCGGCAACGTTTTAGGTGTAGCACTGCAGAATTACACCTCAGAAGCTGCCGATAAACCGGGAAAAATCCTGGTAGGGATCAATATTCGGCCGGCAATTGTCGCCACATCAGCCCGCAGCAACCTGCTGGAGACCTTAAAACAAGGCTTGCTGGCCCCGACACTGACACCGCTGGCATCTTTGAGGTACGTATTGGCAATACTAATCGCCGCGGCCTCGTTTTTGCTCGGATTCATATACTTCGGAAAGGTTGCGAAGGGCGGGATCGACGCGATAGGTCGAAATCCCCTGGCCAGGCGGGCTATCCAACTAAATGTCATACTCAACCTGATTATGACTCTGGCAATAATGACCGGGGGACTGATTTTAGCTTATGTGATTTTGATAATATAAAAACATGGGAATTGAATTGATCGCAATTGTTCTTTTGTCTGCCGTTTTGGCTGTGGTGCTGGCCGGGTATGACCAGAGAGTTAAGGAAATAAATAGCCTCAAGGAAGAACAAGAGGAAACGGAACGGAAAGCCCGGCAGCAAGCCTTGAGAATTATTGAAGATGCCAGAAATAAAGCAATATCCATTTTGCAGCAGGTAACGATAGATACTCAGAGACAGAAAGAGTTGCTGGATAGTCAGGTCGGAGAGATAACACAACAACAGCTTAAAGAGTATAAACAATACCTTCAAAAAGTATCAAAAGAGATCGAAAAAGGAGTGGAGGCACAAGCTAAAGATTATCAAAAAATATTGGAAATAGAGACAGTCGGTGCTGAAAAAGTGGTAGCTGCAAAAATAGAGGAAGGTTATATAAAAGCAGAGAAGGATGTGGAGGTTTACAAACAAAAATTGATGGATAAAGCCCGTGAGGAAATTGTGGTCATTATTGCCGAAGCCAGCCAGGAGCTGTTGGGTAAAACTATTACGATTGATGATCAGACAGAGCTGATTATGCAGGCATTGGAGGAGGCAAAGAAGCAGCATGTCTTCTGATATTCAGGCTCTTGTCCAAACACGGCGGGACTTAGGGATACTGATGTCCCAATTGGAATTATTGGAACAGTCCTTGTATAAAACCGGGGAAGAACATTTTGATGCAGTAGTTGATAGTAGGATTACAAATGATATAGCGGAGATGATAAAAAGGGATTTGTCCGTGGAAAAAGGACAGGAAATTAATACCCGGAGAGAGTATTTGCGGGAATTAAAAAAAACTTTACTTAGTATAAAACAGATTCGGGTTACACTAGCAATCAACCCGACGCGGAAATTAATTGAAAAAATTCACAACAAAATTACACGATTTTGCGGGTATACGGTAATTTTAGATATTAAAGTTGACCCAAGTTTATTAGCCGGTATAACTATTGCATATGAAGGCAAATATTTGGATTACACATTCATGAAAAAATGGCGAGAATTTATAAAGCAAAAACTCGAAAAGATTTCGTTAGAAATGTTGGAAGTAAAGCGATGAATCAAAAGTTTGAAGATTATTTACGAAGTACCAAAGAAGTCGGATATACAGAAAAAGTGCTGCATTCTATTTTGGATGTTGCAGGCCTGCCCGGTGCAAGATTGGGAGAAATGGTGCTATTGGAGACAGGACAGAAGGGCCAGGTATCTGCTTTGACGAAGGAGGCGGTAGAGGTACTGGTCTTGTCCAAACAGGAAGCTGCTGTAGGAACCAGAGTGGTGCGAACGGGTAGGAAACTGGCTGCAGACGTGGGTGAAAACCTGCTGGGTAGGACAATTGAAGTTTCCGGGAGAGTGGTTTCCGGAGGGGACATGACCGGTGGGGAATGGGAGTTGAGGGATGTAGATATCACTCCTTCGGGAATTAGCAACAGGAATAAAATAACCAAGCCTATCAGTACGGGAGTAATTATGGTTGACCTGATGATTCCTTTAGGCCGCGGCCAAAGGGAACTGGTGGTAGGCGACCGGAAAACCGGCAAAAGCCATTTTTTACTACAGATGATGGTAGCCCAGGCCAGAGAAGGCAATGTATGCGTTTACGCGGCGGTGGGAAAAAAGCGGACAGAGATACTGAAGGTAGAGAACTACCTGGAGAAACAGAAAGTGATGGACAAATGTGTAATCGTGGCTGCTTCTTCGGAAGACTCGGCAGGAGAGATATATCTTTGTCCCTATGTGGGGATGACAATTTCCGAGTATTTCCGTGATAGAGGAAGGGACGTGCTGCTGGTCTTGGATGATATGACTACCCATGCCAAGTTTTACAGGGAGTTGTCCCTATTGTCCGGCAGGTTTCCCGGAAGGGACAGCTACCCCGGGGACATTTTCCATGTGCACTCTAAGCTGGTGGAGAGGGCCGGAAATTTCAAAATCGGGAACAAGGAAGTATCCATTACCTGCATTCCGGTGGTGGAATCCGTAATGGGAGATATAACAGGCTATATACAGACTAACATGATGTCCATGACAGACGGTCATATATACTTTGACAGTGACCTGTTTTACCGGGGACGGCGGCCGGCCGTTAACCCTTTTATTTCCGTGACCAGGGTAGGAAGGCAGACTCAGCAGGCATTGGGTCGGGATATTGCCCGGGTGCTGTTTGAGCTACTTAACAGCTATGAGAAGACGCAGAGCTTTTTGAAATTCGGAGCCGAGCTCGGGGAAAATTCAAGGCAGATACTGGCAATGGGGGACAGGGTGCTGGCTTTTTTCGATCAACCCCCGGACAGCCCGGTGCCGCCCAGCCTGCAAAAGCTGCTCATGGCCAGCCTGATTTCAGGAATGTGGGCAGGTAAAGACACAGCCAAAGTGCTCGAAAAATTTGCAGCCAGTCCGGAATTGGTAAATGCGGTAGAAGAAATTATCAGCAGGAGCCAAAGCCTGAATGAATTGATTGAAGAAGCCAGAAAACAGAATGAAAAACTAAAAATTCTTTGGAACTGACAATATGATTACAAAGAAACAAATTTCAATTGAGACAGAAAGTCTGTTTTCCCTGAAAGGCCTGGTGGAAGTGTATGAGGAAGTAGCTGCAGGACGGATGCAAAAGGTACGGGGAGCAGTACTACAATCCAGGAAATTCCAAGAGGGACTTCTTGATGTATTCAGGAAAGTAAAAACGGTTTACAGAAGGCATCCGGAACAAGGCGCTCTGAAAAGGCGGGGCAACGGTCAACAGGTGGCAGTGTTTGTTTCTGCCAATGCCGGACTTTACGGGGATATTGTAGATAAGACTTTTGAAATGTTTGTCCAACATGTACAGAAAAACAAATCCGAAGTGGTGGTACTGGGGAAACTGGGAATAAAAATGATGGCAGACAGGCTATCCGGCACACTTTACAATTACTATGATTTTTCGGACGACGAGGTAGATTCTGAGAGCTTTGAGATGATCATGAGATATCTGATACAGTTTGAAAAAATTCTGGTATTTTACGGCCAGTTTAAGACGATTTTGTCCCAGGAGCCTGTAACTACTGTCGTATCCGGAGATTTATTGGAAGAGCAAATGCAGACGGAAGAAAAAAAAGAACATAAAACGAGGGTGATTTACGATGATTACCTGTTTGAACCGTCGGTGTCAGTAGTAGCACAGACTTTTGAAGGAGAAATCCTAGCTTCCATGTTTGAGCAGACACTTCATGAATCCCAACTGGCAAAATTCGCGTCAAGACTGATGGCCCTTGACAGAGCTGTAGACAATATCGACGGAAGGATGCTGGTGATGAAAAGAGAAGCCAGGAAATTGATGCATAAGACTTATAACAGCAAGCAGTTGTCCAAACTGGCGGGGTTGAGCTTGTGGACATATGATAAATGACGACACCGGTAAAGTTTTAACCATCCGCGGCCATATCGCCGAGGTGGAGTTTTTGGGGACACCTCCCCAGGTACATCAAGTTCTGGAGCTTAAGGAAGACCCCGACGTAAAACTCAAAGTATATTCTTCTTCCGGTCCCTCCAGGTATTTTTGTCTGGTTTTATCATCGGCGGACAAGCTTTACCGGGGGAGTCTGCTTATAAACAGCGGCAAAGCCATCTCGGTTCCTGTGGGTGATTGCGTCCTGGGGAGGGTGATTGATGTTTTCGGCAGGGCGGTAGACGGGGGAGATCCGATAGAAGCTTCCGAGTTTGCACCGATTTTTGCCCAGGCCCCGGCTTATGATAAAGTGCTGGCCCATGAAGAGGTATGGGAGACAGGAATCAAGGTAATAGATTTGTTTTCGCCGCTTCTGCGGAGCGGAAAAATGGGACTGTTCGGAGGTGCGGGAGTAGGAAAAACAATGCTCCTGACTGAAATAATGCATAACGTCCTGACTATCAAACAGGAAGGCAAGAAAAAGAACACTTCAATTTTTTCCGGCGTAGGAGAACGTACAAGGGAGGGACAGGAACTATATGAGGAGATAAAACAGAGGGGTCTGCTACCTTTTGTCACCCTGGTATTCGGAGCCATGGGAGAAAATGCCGCGATCCGGTTTCTGACAGGATTGGCAGGGGTTTCGCTGGCTGAGTATTTCCGGGATAAAGGCCAGGATGTGCTGTTTCTGATCGATAATGTGTTCCGCCTGGCGCAGGCGGGAAACGAGCTGGCTACGCTGATGAATATCATCCCTTCCGAAGACGGCTACCAGGCCACACTGTCTTCCGAAATGGCAGCGTTTCATGAGAGGCTGGTGTCTACCAGATCGGGAGTGATTTCCTCGATAGAAGCCATTTACGTGCCTTCAGATGACCAGATGGATCATGGAGTACAGTCTATTTTCCCATATCTGGACTCAATGGTGACCCTGTCGCGGCTAGTCTATCAGGAGGGAAGGATGCCCGCAGTGGATATATTATCCTCCGCCTCCGCAGCCTTAAATCCGGCAGTTGTGGGACAGCGGCATTACGAGACGGTAGTAGGGGCGCAGATAATGCTTAAAAAAGCAGAATCCCTGGAGAGAATGGTAGCGCTGGTCGGCGAGTCTGAGCTGAGTCCGGAAAATCAGCTGTTGTACAAACGGGCAAAGAAACTGAAAAATTTCATGACCCAAAGCTTTTATGTAGCTGAGGAGCAGACCGGCCGGAAAGGCGTATATGTCCCTTTGAAGGACACGGTAGAAGGGGTAGCGGCCATAATAACCGGAAAATACGACCAGATACCGGATACGCGCTTTATGTTTATCGGACGGGCGGAAGAGGCCACAAATGGATGATCTGACATCTAATATGACGCTCAAAGTAACGGTCAGAAGCCGGCAGGGACTGGTTTTTGAAGGCGAACTAGGTGCTGTTTCATCGTATAACCAGAAAGGTCCTTTTGATGTACTGCCACTGCATACTAATTTTGTAACAATGATTTCAAAAAGGGTGGTGCTGCACCGTGCGGACGGTAAACGGGAGGAGATAATTGTAGACAACGGGGTGCTGCTGGTGGAGAAGAATGAGGTGAAGGTGTTTTTGGGAGTGAGCAAAGTTTGACGGGTATACAATAGGGGCATGGCAGAGGCGGAGGTGGTAAACATGAGGGGACGAAGCATATAATCTGGCCAAAAATAATAGTATGATTAAGGGGAATGCAATCAGTTAAAGCACATTTACTGTCAGTGATTGCCCGGGCGGCGGGGGCGGAGCCGGGACAGATACATCTGGAGCATCCGGAGGTGGAGAATCATGGTGATTACAGTTCGAACATAGCCCTAATATTGAAAGGCGGCAGAC
>LCNU01000028.1 GCA_001001375.1 Candidatus Amesbacteria bacterium GW2011_GWC1_47_15
GTGCTGCCGTTTTTGGAGACAGAGACAGTGCATGCTCCTTCCGGGAAATTAACAGCACCTCCTGAATATGAAGATTCCAAACGCGAGACGGAGAGAACCTGCTGGGAGCAACTTTCGGCCAGGCGCAAAACCATATCGCTTTTGACCAAAGCAAGAGAACTCTGCCCGGAATTGATAGAAGTCAAAATCAAAGTTGATGCCAGGGCGACAGCTACGACCATGACGATGAGAACCGTAGTGGTAGCGATTATTCCGGGGTGATTCGTTGTTCGCATAGGTCAGCGGGAGCGCAACTGAGAGGAACTAACAATGTTAATTGAAGACTGGTATTCCTGGCGGGTGGAGGAAGAGTTATCTGTCAGAGTGAGCGAGAAACTGATGTTTTCAGATGAATTGTCCGTAAAAATCAATTCCGTTACCCGCGTACCCGAAGAATTGAGATTAACCGGTGCTCCCCCGCTCCGGCTGAGCATCAGACTGCCGTCTAAAACTGAAAATACCAGAGGAGTACCTGCACCGGTAATGTCCAAAGTAAAACGGGCGGAGGGGTCGGCAGCCAGGTTTGTACCGAAATTTGAACCGGTGAGGTTAATGCCGGTCGCATTCTTTATCCGGGATGAAATAAATGCACTGATGAGGGAGGCGGAGGTGTTTACCTGATCCCGGATTTCACTTTTGGCAGAACCCTGAATGACGGAAATGGCGAAAGGAATAACCGATCCCAGGACAGTGGAGATTATCGCGATATACAGAATCAATTCAATAAAAGTAAAACCTTTTAGTTTATTCATAATTTAAAAATTGTCCCAGGCAAAGTCGTACCACATGTCTGATACAGATGACCCATTGACACCTTGGGGAGTCAGAAAATAACCATTGCCTGCAGAGTAAAAAGCATTGGCAACGCCGTCCCAGACAAACGTATACAAATCCTGGTTGTTATCAGTCAGCAAACTCATAATATCGTTTGAAGAGCTGTTTGGCTCCAGTCGGACGGTACGCAATACGGCTCCGAGGGCGGGTACGTCTCCCTGGGCCGAAAAAGCGCCTGAGAAGGAATCGAATCGGCGGAATTTGGGGACTGTGGTATTGTCCGAATATACAACCAGCGCGTCCAGAGCGGTCCACGGTTCGAATTCCACATCAAAAGACCTATGAAATCCGACATCGGAACCGGTAGTAATTATGTTGTTAACTGGGGATGACCAGGAGGGGGTGTCGTTGGCGGTAAAGCAATAAATATCGGGAGTGGGCTGACTGTCCTTGTCGCAGGCAAGATATGTACTGGCGGCGGAAGCGGTGACCTGCATGGACCCGAGCTCGCTCTGATTGGTCGTCTCCGCTAAAGCAGACCAGCTGCCTGAGCCTGAACCGTTGGCCGTAAAAATACGGATATTCATATTTTTATCGGAGTTGCCCTGGGTATAGATGAGAGCGCCTTTTAAAGGATCGACAGGGTTCCAGGTAAAATCAATATATTCAATTCCCGCCATGGGGGCAGTGACGGAATGCTCCGGATGGAGAGACCAGGAGGATGCCGCGTAAGCCCCGCCGTTAAAATACTGGGTATTGGTATCGGACTGGGCGTCAAAATAAGCCGTCATTACCTCATTGGTCCCAGGGCGGGCGCGGGCTGTGACATATACCGGAATGCCGCCGATATTCTGAGCGGAAAAAGCAGTACCCCAGACGTTGCTGTTCCATACCCGGACTTTGGGAATAGTAGTATTATCTGAGTATACGGCCATAAAGCTGCCGTTTGCCTGATATGCTCCATCGAAGTTGCGGACGTCGAGCAAAGTACTCGAACTCCAGGATGACAACTGAATGATGTTCCCCCAGACCGACCCGTTGTAAACTGAGGCAAATATCTGCTGTTGGGAACCGTTGTAGTGCCGGGAAAGCATGATTTTTTCATTACGAGTGCGGGAGGAAAAAATCCGTACGGAGCGCAGGGCTTTATTTGCAGCAGACGGATCTACATCGACTGTCGCGGGGGGACTCCAGGTAAGCGTAAGCGGATCCAGAATCGTAAAACGGATCGCGTCTGAAGATGTACCGCCGTCGCCATAGACCAGCAGGCCTGTGCGGCGGACGGGAGAACGCCAGTCGGAAAAATATCCAGACAGCACGATCGAGTTACCGCGGGAACCCATTACGGTCCAGTTGACCGTAGAAACAACCTTTTTGGTATTCATGGCCGGTAAACCGCCGGAATTGACATAATTTCCGGATGAATCGCGCCTTGCCTGCGAAACGGAAACGGTGCGGGTAAAAATGTCGAAACTGTCCCCTGTCCCGGAATAATTCCATTGGCCACCGGCGGACGACAAACCTGAAGATACCGTGTCCGAAAGAGCGGAAAATGAACGGTTGGCTATTGAATACAAGGCTTCCAACCCTTCGGAAGCCTTACCGAGCGCCTGAGCCTGCTGGCCTGCCAAAAGATGGGTATCCAGGGATTGGATCATGACCCTGATAACAGCGGTGGAAAAAACAGCAAAAAGGGCGGCAGCGAGTATGACTTCCAGGATAGAGATACCGCTTTTAAATCCGGTCATTGAGCTGAGGGAATGCCTTCGGAATTAACGGTAATATTCTGAGTATCCGAGCCGATGGAGAGGGTAATTACGGCTGTGGTGCCGGGTAAACCTGTAAGGCGGGAAAAGACAATTTCCGAGATTCCGGAGACGGTTACGTTGGGATTGAAAGTGATATTTTCATCCACGGCCGTATCGCGGGCGGCATATGACGATCCGGAAAAAAGCGTCAGAACCGGTGGGGAGAATCTGACACCCCAGTCTGAGTTACGGCGGCCGGTCACGGCGTAAGTACGGGCTTTGTTGATGGAGGAGACCAGATGCATCCTGGCCTGGTCCCCGGCAGAACGGAGCAGGAAGCGGGAATAAAAGGATGCAGTAAAAATCCCCAGAGAGGAGATAATCGCCAACACCAGCAGTAGTTCGATAAGGGAGAAAGCCGGCCGGCGCAACATACTGGTGGACTATTTTTTAACAGAACCGGTAAAGTTGTAAATCGGCGAGATGATGGAAATGGCCAGGAACAGAACCATACCGGCTATCAGAAACAACAGCAGCGGCTCGATCAGGGTGGAAAGGTTTTTGGTCATATCGTCTACCTCCTCCTCAAAAAAATCCGCCAGATAGAGCAGGGTTTCGTCCAATTTGCCGGACCTCTCCCCCACTCCGATCATGCGGGAGACGATAAAAGGTACGTGTTTGTAGGATTTTGATTTCAATTCCTCGGAAATGGATTTGCCATGGGTGACGGCTTTTTCCAGATTGAAAATATAACCCCGGAACACGAGGTTGTCTGCCGAAAGAGCGCAGGAATGCAAAGCCGGGGCAATTGGGATGCCGCTTTTGAGCATCAGGCCCAGATTTCTAGTAAATCCTGCGATCTGGACATTAGTAAAAAAAATACCGAAAAGCGGTAGGGACAGCAGGAACCGGTGCCAAGCCGGCCGGATTACCGGCAGGCGGATAAAAACCCCGAACAGGAATACCAGGCCGAAAAAAGAAGGGATGATCAGTACACCGTAACTTTTCATTATGCCGGCAAAAAAAAGCAAAAAACGGGTGGAGGCCGGCAGATCCGTACCCAGTGAAGCAAATAAATCTACCAACTGGGGGAGGACAAAGAGTGACACAAAAGACCCCACACCTGCACCGGTAAACAAAACCAGAGACGGATATAAAAGGGCGCTCTGGACCTTTTTCCTGAATTCGTAATTTTTGGACAACTGGGATGCCAGGTAATCCAGATTGGTTTCCAGTGTGCCGGATTGCTCGCCGATATGGATAATACTTCTGTAAAGCGTATCGAAAACTCCCGGGAATGCCGACAACGATTTTTCCAAAGATGCACCGTTTTGGATAGAGGCCGAAAGCGAGTTAAGAATTTTTTTGAATGATGAGTTTCTGGTCTGGTCTTCTAATACCGTGATGGATTCGGATAATGGGATGCCGCTTCGCAGCATGACTGAGAGATGCTTGGTAAACAGAAGTTTGTCTACGAAGCGGATACGCGGGGTGAAGATTGAGGACAGGCTCATCTAATCAATTATCAATTAATGATTCGCAATTATCAATTAAAGTTCAAAATCAATTACTCTGCGGTCGCTCTGAGGACTTCGTCCAGGGTGGTTTCCCCTGACAAAATTTTTGTCACGCCGTCCTCCAGCATGGTGAGCATTCCGTCCTGAACCGCGGCTTTAATAATTTCCGAAGCATCCGCTTTGGCGGTAATCAGCTTGCGGACGGAATCGGTAATCTGCATAACCTCGAATATACCCACGCGTCCGGAATAGCCGGTGTGATGACATACAGGACAACCCTTGCCTAAATAAGTCCTGACAGTTTCTTTTGTCAGATATTTTTTGGCCAGTACCGGAGGCAGCCGGTGGGCTAATTCGGAAGCGGGTACGTCTGATGAAACACGGCATTTGGTACAGATTTTACGCACCAGCCGCTGGCCGATGATGACATTTACTGTAGATGCCACCAGGAAGGGCTCAATTCCCATATCTATCAGCCTGGGGAGGGTTGTCGCAGAATCGTTGGTATGCAATGTAGAAAGAACCAGATGACCGGTCATGGCGGCGTTGACGGCTATATCCGCTGTTTCCTGATCGCGGATTTCGCCGACGAAGATAATATTCGGATCCTGTCTGAGAATAGCCCGCAGACCGCTGGCGAAAGTCAAATTTGTCTTGGGATTTACCTGGATCTGATTGATATTCTGAATATCGTATTCCACGGGATCCTCAATGGTTGCGATATTCACCTCGCGGGTATTGATGATCTTGAGAATGGAATAGATAGTGGTGGTTTTACCCGAACCCGTTGGCCCCGTAGACAAAACCATTCCGTACGGCTTGGCAAATCCTACTTCGACTTTTTTCAGATTAGAAGCGCTCATGCCCAGGTCCCTGAGGCTGAACTGGCGCACGCGGGATGAAAGTAAACGCATAACTACCTTTTCACCGTTGACAATTGGGACGATGGAGACACGGATATCCAATTCTTCCTGGGGAAGTGAAGCCGTCATGCGGCCGTCCTGGGCGGAAAACCGCTCATCCGTACGCAAACGGGCAGAAACTTTGATTTTGGATACTACCTGTTCGTGAAGGTTTTTAGGCAGTTGGAGGACATCGTGCAATATGCCGTCGATCCTGAATCGGACGAGGGAAATTTTTTTCTCCGGTTCGATATGAATGTCAGATGCTCTGTTGGTATAGGCATACTCAATCAGCATATCTACCAGTTTGGAAACCGGGACGTCTGACTGGGGGGATGCCGATGCCGAGTTTACCTGGCTTACCAGCAGTTGATCGAAAGATGCCTGGAGGTCTTTTTTGTAAAGAGAAACAGCCTGGTCGAAATCGCGGGTGGTAATTAAATAGGGGTGGATTTTTTCCCCCGCCTTTTTGGCGATAAATGAAATTACATCCGAGTCTCCCGGATTTTCCATACCGAGTTTGAGCCCGGCGCTGTCTTTGCCGAAACATATAACGCGATGTTTGCGGGAGTAGACTTCAGGAACGATATGCAGCAGGTCCTGGGGAACCGAAACCTGACTCAAGCGGGCCAACGGGACGGATAGCATGTCCGAAAGGACTTTTCCTAGATCCTCATCCGAAATCAGGTCTTTTTCGATTAATAATTCTCCCAATGGCTCCTTTGTTTTTTGAGCCTGGTCGTAGGCTTTTTCGAGCTTGGCGGTGTCTATTACTTCAAGCTCCGAAAGAAATTGTTTTAACCGGGGATTGTCATACGGAAGCATAGAGTAAATCTATTTTTTAGGAGCGCCCAGGACTGCATTTATTTTGTCTACAATTTCCGAAATGGCGACATCCGCTTTGACGATATAATCAGCTGCCCCTAATTTTAACCCCCGATCTATATCTTCTTTCTGACCCAGATTGGATGCGATGATCACCGGAACGGATTTCGTATCCGGTCTGGACTTGACTTCTTCCAGTACGGCAAAACCATCCTTGTTGGGCATTACCAGGTCCAAAATCATCAGGTCAGGGATAAAATCTTTGAGAATATTCAGGGCTTCCTGGCCGTCCGTGGCAAGCCGGACATCAAAACCCAGCTTGGAAAGTTTTAAGCGGTAGGCATTTGCAAGGAATTTATCGTCCTCGGCAATTAGGATTTTTTTCATGAGATTTCCGGTTCCAGCGGGTGATTTATAAAGTCGATGAGCATTTCCACAATTTCATCCAGCCTGTATTCGGCTTTGAGAAGATATTTACGGACACCCAGAGCCAGCATACTGTGAACTTTATCCGAGCTGGCGGAATTGGAGACAACCAGCACCGGAATTTTTGACCAGGCGGGATTTGACTTGAGGTGCTGCATGAATTCCAGACCATTCATATCACGCAGATAATAATCCAGCCAGATGGCATCGGGTACTTCGGTAATACTTTTCAGATAATCCAGAGCCTGGACGCCGGAGATGCAGGATACCGTACGGATATTGTTTAACTGGAGCTTGGTAGTGATGGCCTGAAGAAGCAGTGTTTCGTCTTCGACAACAAGTACGATCGGTGTCTTATCATCAGACATAACTTGAGAATATCACAATTTTATGAAATTGACACCTCACCTTTTTTGGCTTGGGTTCCGGTTAGCGGTAGGGAGAACCAGAAAGTCGCCCCACGGTTTTCCTCGGAGGTAAACCAGATTTTGCCTCCGGAAGATTCCACTATCGCCCTTGCCAGATACAACCCCAGGCCTGTACCGTCCGGTTCGAATTTGACGGCGTTGGAAGCGCGGTAAAACTTCTGAAAGATTTTTTGCTGTTGGTCTTTGGGTATACCGTAACCGGAATCGGTCACCTGGGAAATGATTTCCGTCTCCGATCGCGAGATAAAGATTGAAACTTCGCCGTTTTCCGGTGTGTATTTGATGGCATTTGAGATGAGATTTAAATATACCTGGCTGATCAGCTTGGGGTCGATTTTGATTTTGGGTAAATCCGGATTGACGCTGATGACCAGCTTTTGATGCCTTTCATGGATCTTTTTCTGAAGGTCGGCCGTAACCTGGTTTACCAGTTCTTTAAGATCCGTAGGAACAGGGTCTATGATAATGCGGCCGGATTCGACACGGGTAATATTTAAAAGTCCGTTGACCATGTCTATCAGCCGTTCGTTGGAGTTGTAAATATTGGATACGTACTCGAGCTGGGCGACATTCAGCGGACCGGCGTCACCATTTGAAAGCATTTCCGCAAACCATTTAATGGCGGACAACGGAGTACGCAGCTGGTGGGAAGCCAGGGAGACAAATTCGCTTTTGGCCTTGTCCACATCCTTTTCGTGGGTGATGTCGCGGAAAACTGCGATAACACCAATAGTCTTTCCTCCCAGAATCACAGGGGCGGCAGTAGTGGCTACAGGGAAGACGGATTTGTCCCGGCGGACATAATAATATTTGGCGTTGGATATGGTTTTCCCTTCCAGAAATACCCGTTGAGTAGCCCTTTTTTCCGACGGTATGGGGGCTCCCATTTCATCCAGCAAAGGCGCTATTTCATACCACTTACGGCCGACTATTTCTGACATTTTCCAACCAACCATGTTTTCGGCAGCCTGATTTATCAGCTCTATATTGCCGTTTTTGTCCGTGACTACGATCCCCTCTCCGATGGAATTGAGAAGCGCCTGGTCTTTTGCTTCCTTCCTTTTTTCTTCATCGATAATACCGGACATTTTGAATGTCTGGTCCCGGTATTTTTTGTCGAGTGTGGAAATTTTTGAAGATATGGACCATGAGGTGAGAGGGACGATTACCGCGGTCAGGCATAAAGACACCAGTCCGGAAAAAACCAGGTATTGATTTAATTGTTCATTGATCCGGGTCAGCCGGGGGAGGTTTTGGTAAGCATCCGGTCTTGAAATAAGGTCCGTTTCCTGGCGGACGTGGAAGTAAATTGAAAGAACAAAAAGCAACGTGGGAATGAAGGCAACCGCTGCCAAGGCCAGGAACAGCTGGTTTTTGATGGGCATTGGAATAATGATAAGATATTTTCGGGATAAAAAAAACACACGCGGCTTTTTTGGGAACCGCATGTATTTTCCTCCGGCGGGTCTATTAAGAAAACGTTTCAGCCGCAGCTTTGGCGCATTGTTCGTCCTGGGAAGTGTCGTTTGAACCACCTACACCTATCCCTCCGATACATTTACCGCTATGCATGATCGGCATCCCGCCGGAAATGGTAGTAAACCTGCCTCCGGCTAGATCTTCAACGCCATAATACGGCTTACCGGGAACAGCATAAGGTTCCATGGCTGATGTGGGCATACCCAAAGTGCCGGCAGTATAGGCTTTGGCGATAGCAAAAGCGGGACTGACGGTAAAGGCACCGTCCATACGAGACATAGCTATGGGGGTACCGTGTTCATCTACAACGTAGGTAGTGACTTTAATTCCCAATTCATCAGCTTTTTTTTCCGACGCTTCCAGAGCTTGTTTGGCTTTGTCTAGAGTTAGCATTTTTCACCTCCTTAATATAAATCACTATTTGAAAAGTAACAATATGACAAATAGAGTTTATAATGAAGCTGTGGAATGAAGAAAATTTTAATAATTGAAGATTACAAATTGGCCCGAGAGCTTTTTCAGACATTGCTGACAGATAAAGGCTACGAAGTTGATACGGCAATAGATGCAGAAGAGGGACTGGAAAAGGCTAAAATAAATAATTATGATTTTGTATTGATTGATTTAATATTACCTAGGATGAGTTCTTATACTTTAATTTCGGAAATGAAGACTTTATCTAAGAATACTTCTGTAGAAAAAATTGGGATTATGTATACAATCGGCAGTGAAAATTTGTTGGAACCTTTAAAGGCGCTGGAGGTTAGTAAATTTATTTTGAAATCCACTACGGATCAAAGGAAAGTAATAGAAGAGGTACAAAAGGTTTGCCCGCTTGACTAGTTTATAACTATAGGCTATACTTTATAAAATGGGCAGCCCGTTGGAATTTTACAGGTCCTTAAATACTTTTGGTTATGAAAAAGAAATAGTTGCCGCAAGAATAGGATATATTAATAATATTACAAGCAGGAGAGAGGCAATTAAAGCTCTGAAGCAGCAGGAAATGATAATGATGGTCATCGGAGATAAAAAGCACGGGGGTGTGGGAGGAATATTTTTTGATATTGACAATGAGGTAGCAGTAGACAGGGTTGTCAGAGTAAAAAGTTCTGAAAAAGCGGAGCGTCATATGTTATTTGGGGTAATGATGCCGGATGATCTTATAAAAAAGGAAATTCAAGTAAGCTATTCAATCGATCCAGAAAAAATATACCCCCCCTGCTTTGTGAGGGCGCCATTGAGGAATGAAAAAAACTATCCAGATTGGGCAAAGAAAAGAGATGAAATGGGAATATCCTGGGTGCAATTGTTTCCATCTGACAGGATAGAAGGTTTTTCTGAGTTGGTGCAGGAGGCCTGGAAAGAAGGAATTAGGATAGGGGGAACATCATTAAACTGGACCATAGAAGGTAACATTAAAAAGTGGGGGTTATTAGCTCAGTTTTTTAAACAAGATTTGGAACATAGCTATTGGCTGATTACAGATGCCAAACTTACGGGTGTTTCCTGGTCTGTTATCAGATTAATGAAGGATTCTCCTCGGGCAGTACAAGAACGCGAGGGTTATGGAAACATGGAAGAAGTATGCAAAAATCTGGGTGTTGCATTCTTGGGCTTGACTGTAAGCTGAAGTATGGATAGAAAACGAATTACTGAAGAACTGAAAAGAAGAGCAGAACATGATGACGCGGATGTTCGAGTCATTGCACAAGCATTGATAAAGAGTTTTAACAAGAAGTCTGACAACTGGATAGAAGAGGTACTGAAATCTGAAAAGATGACTATTTATAAAAGTACTTTAGAGATAGTGTTGTTACTGGAAAAGATTGTTCTTTGGAATTTTTTAGAGGAGTTATGGACCTCTTTTATTAATAATGACAAGGATTTTTTAAAAAAACTCGAAAAAACCAGAAAAAAGTGCAAAGAAATGAATTTTGAAGGATGGTTGAATATCGTAAAAAATATTTCTACACAAGAAGCCTTAAGTTTAGCCGGCAAACCAATACAGACCCACAGGGTTAACAGGTACTACGGTATTATGAGAAAGTTAAGCATTATTTTAGACCTAAAGTCAGGATTAAAACCTTTAATTTTATTAGATGCCGGTTCACCATCCGCAGCAGGATTGTATGCAGCCAAAGAATCAGGGGTACGCGTTAAGACCTGGATTGCCCTGGATAAGCAAGAAACCAAAGAAAATATAGCCTGGATCTTTACCTGTTCCGTCCGTATTGGTGAAATATCGGACGGAAGTTTTTTTAAATTGCTAAGGAGTATGCAATGTGAAGAAAAAGGGACGAAAATAGTTAGGGGCGATATGGAAAATATTCCCAGATCCGTATTACGCTTAAAGCCTGATATTTATATTGCCCAATTTTCCTTCTACCAATTAAATTATCCGCAAAAGGCATTCAGGGAGGCTGTTAAAGCAGTCCGGCGACAGGGATACATTATTATCACGGATTACATTTACAACAACGACAAAAATATATTTAAAATACTTTCTCCTAGAAGGAGTACGGGAATAAAATCATTGGTATGGAAAAAAGTCAGTGATAAGTGGTTGATGATGATCGGGACAATCAATTGGAAAGACACCGATTTAAAGGGTGGAGATTTTGAGGAATTGAATCGAAGGCAGAAGGTTGATAGGATAAAAATTACCACTTAAATAATAAATTTTGAGTTATTAGGCTATGGCACAAGAAGTATTAAGTTTAAATTTCCGGGAGGCAATGCAAACTCCCAGCATTATTATTACTTCTCCGGAGGACTTGCTAAATCCAAACTTACCCCCTCCGGGAGAATTGGATTACCAAAAATTGAAAATCCTCGTAAAGCATCTGAAGTACTACCCTAATTTAAACATAGAATTACCAAATCCTATTTCTTCCCCGACAACAGCAAGAAACCTTAAAGAATTATTATTAGAAGCTGAAAAATCTGATACGGTTAATAAATTGGCTGTCCATATCCGGGCTGTAGAAGACGATATGAAACTAGCGATTAAATGTGGATTTAAAAAGATCTATATATTTGGGGGTGTTATAAGAAGAAACGGTATGTCGTTTGGTACATCGACTGAATTGGTCGAAAGATTAAAACTTGTTTCTGAATTAGCCAATGATGCGGGTGTGGAATACATAAGGGCAAGCTTGGAACACGCTACCCAAACCAATCCTTCTGAGGTTAAAGGATTTATTCAGGGGATACGAGGAGTTAATGAAAGTCTTTCCAGACCAATAATAAAGGGGTTAGGAATACCAGATACCAACGGGGTAGCTTCTCCTGAAGACTACACCCGCCTTATGGGAACAATTTTAGGGTTATGCGATCCAGGTGAGTTTGATATATTTTTGCACCTTCATGATGATTGCGGACGGGCGATGGAGAATTATGAGTATTTAAGAAATGAATGCAAAAGAATGGGATTTTCCTACTGTGTTGAGGCGGTACCTGATGGTTTCCCAGGGGAGAGAGTGGGAACCAGGCCTCATTTCAAAGATATTGAAAAAGACAAATATCCAGAAAGTATTGTTAATGGAGTAATGGGGGGCAGCTCCTGGCGAAATGCCCATCAAACTTTAGACTCAGAGAGCTGGACCCATGTGGCGGGTGTACACACTGGCACTATGCAAACTTATTCCTCACGCAGGAAGAACTACCCCTGCCCAGGAGTTTATTCTATTATGGGCGCAGCAAATACCGAATTCTTGTGGCGGTTATTCGGTAGACAAATTCCTGATAAGAAGCTTGCGAGGCAAGTATCAAAGGTAGGTAGAGAAATGGCGGCGCGGAAAGGAAACCTACCGCAGGGTAAAAGTTTAGAACTGGCAAAATTGGCAATAGACAATCCGGCTTGTATTGTAAAAATGGCAGAAGCAATTGGTCGTGAAGAGGATTGGTTGGACAAGCCAAATGGATTTACAGGATAATAAGAATTGCAACATTGCAGTTGCAAACAGGAATAATACGAAGATAAACTGAAAGAGATATGGATGTAACCAATATACCTCAAACTCCGGACACTCTGGCAGCGTTATGGAAAATTCAAAAAATAATATTCAATACCCTAGATTTTGAACAGGTCGTACAAAAAATTGTAGACAGCATTGCTATAGAACTCGACTTTTTGAAGCTGGGATACAGAATTATAGTACTGGCTTTAGTTGATGAAAAAGAAGGGGTAATGAAAAGAATTTCTATGTCACAAACGCCCGCCGCGGAGGCGACTATGGGCGCAGGAAAAATGACATTTGATCAAATAGTTATTCCTTTAACTGCAGAAAACAATTTGTGTATACGCTCTTACAAGGACAAGGAACCCAAAGTGGTGCTTGACTGGAAAGATATTCTTACACCACCGATGACCGAAGAAGAAGCGCGAAGGCTTCAGACTATTTCAGGGGTCAAAAATAGTATTGTATTTCCGGTTCTTGATGGTGAGCTGTGTATAGGAGTTATGATTTTTAGTTTGGAAAAAGACGTGAGCGAGATGAGTGAGGACGAGAAGAATTTAATACAAAGCTTCACGGATATTGTAAGTTTGGCAATTCACGATGCAAATCTATATTCAAACTTGAAGTCGACAAGCAAGAAACTAGACGAGGCAAACAAAAAACTTAAAGAGCTGGATAAACTCAAGGATGAATTTGTATCGCTGGCGAGCCATGAGCTGAGGACGCCTATGACGGCGGTGAAA
>LCNU01000029.1 GCA_001001375.1 Candidatus Amesbacteria bacterium GW2011_GWC1_47_15
GCGATCACTCCGGATCCTGCCGGTGCCGGTTTCAGAAGCATTCTGGCTGCACCCCATTTTATCCTCATTTCATGAGGTATTGTCGTCCCTTTAATCGGGACGTTGATCAAATGCTTCTGGGCATATGTACTGCCTTTTCTCATGGCGCTGGACACGTCCTTGGCCTTTCCCAATCCCACCCCAACGCGGCCTTTCTTGTCTCCCACCACAACCAGGGCTGAAAAACTGATCCGGTTGCCTCCTTTGGTCTTTTTACTTACCCGGTTCACCTGGACTACCTTTTCCGCAAACTCCTTATTTTCGGGTGGTTGATAACGGTAATTAGCCATATGCTTAAAACTTGAGTCCTCCTTCCCTGGCAGCCTCTGCCAGCGCCTTCACCTTGCCGTGATAACTATATGCCCCTCTGTCGAATACCACTGATTTCACTCCGGATTTTATCGCCTTTTCGGCTATTTTTTTACCCACCTCACCCGCGTCAACTCCCCGGCATCCGGCAATGGTTTTCCCCTGAACTTGGTCAATCACTTGGACCCATAGGTATTTATTGGACCTGAATACACACAGGCGGGGTAGGGTGGTATTTCCTTTCATTTTTCCTCTCGTCTTGACGGCCCTTTTTACCTTTCGGTCTTTATATCGCCTTATCATTTTACTCCTCCTGCCTTGGCGGCTTTTCCGGCCTTACGCACGATAACTTCATTTTCGTATTTAAACCCTTTGGCTTTGTATGGATCCGCCGGTCTCAGTGCCCTGATTCTTGCCGCAATTTCTCCCACCAGTTCTTTATCGGAACCCTTGATAGTTATTTTGTTTTCTTTGACTTCGAAGGTTATTCCGGCCGGGGCAGTCACCTTTATCGGATGGGAAAAACCTAATGCCAGGTCCAACTGCGTCCCGGATGTGGTAGCGCGAAACCCTGTCCCGGATAGTTCCAATACTTTGCCCCAGCCTTCAGTCACACCGCGCACCATATTTGACAGGTAGGCCCACGTTAATCCTACCAAGTTGGTTTCTCCATCAGCCGTATGGGTAACTTTTGCCTCATTTTCCGCTAAAATAATTGCCACGTCGGGAGGCATGTTCCAGGACAATTGCCCCTTGGGGCCGGTTACTGTCAAAACCCGGTTTTCCGCTGTGACAGTCACGCCTGTCGGGATTTTTATTGGGATTTTTGCCATTCTTGCCATATAACTCCTTCTGGTTACCAGACTTGTGCTAAAATCTCTCCTCCTGAATTAAGTTTTTTAGCCTGTCTTTCGCTTAAAACCCCCTTGGGTGTTGAAAGGATATTGATTCCCAATCCCCCCCATACTTTGGGTATGTCCTTTATGCCGGAATATCTTCTTACACCGGGTTTGCTTACCCTTTTTATTCCCATTATTGCCGGTTTCTTGGCCGTGTATTTCAATTTGATGGATAGTCCTTCTTCTGTTTTTTTCACCTCGCCCACATATCCTTCTTTGGAAAGAACCTGGGCCATTTCCCATACGGTCTTAACGGGAGGATATTGGATTTCCGGCAGCCTGGCCTGATAGCCGTTGCGGATTCTCGTTACAAAATCTGACAGGTGATCGTTTACCATGATGCCTTCCTTACTCCGGGTAGTTCTCCCCGGTTTGCCAGTTCTCTAAAACACAGCCGGCACAGCCCGAACATTCGTATGTAGGCCCGGGGCCTTCCGCACATCTGGCACCTGTTACGGTACTGTGACTTGTGTTTCAGATACCCTTTGTTTTGTTTTACGATTTTTGATGTTTTCGCCATATTACTTTGTTCCTTTGCGTCTTTGTCTTTCTGCCTCTTTCTTGAAAGGCATTCCCATAAGAGCCAATAAACGCTGTGCAATTTTAACATTACCGCTGCGGGTAACCAAGGTGGCTTCCAGCCCTCTGACCCGGTCTATTTTGGAATAGTCGACTTCGGGAAAGATGATTTGTTCGGTTAATCCCAAGGTATAATTGCCTTGGCTGTCAAAAGATGTGGTGGGTACCCCTCCGAAATCTCTGACTCTGGGTAGGGCAATACTGATTAGTTTTATAAGGAAATCGTACATTCGTTTTCCTCTAAGAGTTACAGTCAACCCCACTGGATCTCCCTCTCGGAGTTTAAAATTAGCGATTGATATTTTAGCCTTGGTAAGTTTGGGTTTTTGTCCGGAAATTTCGGTCATCCAGGCAGTTGTTTTTTCCAGCACGCCTTTATCGTGGGCTGCTTCTTTTAAACCGATGTTCAGTACAATTTTTTCAATTTTTGGCACCGCCATCCGGTTGGTAATGGAAAACTCTTCCATTAATGCCGGCACCACTTTTTCCTGATAATGTTTTTGCAGTGCATTCATATTAATCTATGTCTTGCTCGCATTTTCTGCAGACCCTTAACTTTTTTGCCCCGTCAAACCTGTACCCCACCCGCGTAGGTTGTTTGCATTTGGGGCATATCAGGGCTAGGTTGGCGACCGGCAGTGGTCTGTCCAGAGTCAGGATTTCACCCGGCCGGCTTTCCCCTTGGGGTTTACGGTGCTTTTTGTATTGGTTGATTCCCGGCAGGAGGACTTTTGCTTCTTTCAAAATTATCCGTTCTACTTTCCCCTGCCTGCCTTTGTCCTTGCCGATGCTCACCACCACCGTATCTCCCTTTTTAATTTTGAGTTTTGTAAGATTATTGAACATTGAAAATTGAATATTGAACATTAACTAAAGTACTTCCGTCGCCAGTGAGGCAATTTTGTTAAAACCCCGGTCTTTTACTTCGCGGGCTATCGGGCCAAAGATTCGGCTTCCCCGGGGATCACCTGTTTTCGGATCTATGATTACTGCGGCATTGTCATCAAAGCGGATATAACTGCCATCTTTACGTCTCCGCTCTTTTCTGGTCCGTACAATCACGGCCTTGACGATTTCCGAATCTTTCACCACCCCGTGCGGGTCGGCCTGGTCGACAACCGCTGTCACTACATCACCTACATAGGCGTATGTCCTTTTCCATCCGCCGGTGACGTGAATGGTTTTAAGGCGTTTTGCCCCGCTGTTGTCAGCCAGTGTCAGAATGCTTCGCAGTTGGACCATGGTTATTTAACTACCTCCGTTATTTGGAAATGTTTGGTTTTGCTCATTGGTTTTATTTCTTTCATCACGACAGTGTCTCCCTCTTTGATGTCCAGAAGGCAGTGAGCGTGGTATTTTTTGCTTTTTCTGATCCGTTTATAATAAACCGGATGGGCCACAAACCGGGTCACTTCGACCACCGCTGTCTGTGGGGTCTTTGCCGACACCACTTTTCCTGTAAATGTTTTCATATATTTTCTTCGGTTTTTTTCTGGTTTAAATAAGATAAGGCCCGGGCAATTTGCTTTCTCAACATAAAGTATTTACGTACATTTTTCTGCTTCCCGGCCTTTGCTTCCATCCGGCCCTTGGCAGATTCTAATCTTAAGTTTGTTACAGTCAATAGCAGTTCGGCCGCCGTCATCTCGGACATTTTAATATCTGTTTTGACAGCAGTAGTCCTTTTTGAGGCCTTATTAGTAATGGTTTGAGTTTTAGCCATATTATTTTTCGACCAGTTTCGCTTTAAAAGGTAATTTCGCCGATGCCCGTCTGAACGCTATTTGGGCAATCTCGGGGGTCACGCCGGTAATTTCAAATAATATTCTCCCTGGGCGTATTACAGCCACATATTCATGAATATCTCCTTTGCCGGAACCCATTCTCGTACCCAGGGCTTTTTTGGTGATTGGTTTGTCCGGGAATACCCGGATCCATACTTTTCCACCCCGGTGGGCATGTCTTGAAATAGCCTTTCTGGCGGCCTCGATCTGTCGCGATGAAAGCCATCCCCGCCCCAGAGCCTTCAGCCCGAATTCACCGAAAGAGACGGAGGATCCCCTTCCGGCATTTCCCGGCATCTGTCCCCTGAACTGTTTTCTGAATTTTTGTTTTTTGGGCTGTAACATAAATGCTAAATGTTAAATGCTAAGTAATTAATTGTGTTTTTCCCCCTTGCAAATCCACACCTTAACCCCTATAAAACCGGATCTCGTCAGGGATGGAATTTGCGCATAATCTATGTCTGCCCGCAGTGTCTGCAGGGGGACAGAACCGGAATGATACAATTCCCGTCTCGAAATTTCCGCTCCCCCTATTCTTCCTGAAAGGAGTACTTTAATGCCTGACGCCCTGGATTGCATGGTTCTCTCCATGGCCTTGTTTACTACACGCCTGGCCGGCATTCTTCTTGCCAGTTGCTCCGCTATCCGGGTAGCAACCAGATGGGCGGAGAGATCCGGCTCTTTCACTTCTTCGACAGGCATATCAATTTTCGGGGCGTTTTTGTCTCCGGGTTTGAACCCAAGTACCTGGTAGATATACTTTTTCAGTTCCTCAATACCTGAGCCTCCTCTTCCTATCACCACACCGGGGCGGGTGACATGGATAATCACTTTTATGGACTTAAGCGATCTTTCAATTTGAATATTGGTGACACCTGCCGAAGCCAGTCTTTTCATCAGGGACTTTCTCAGTTTTACGTCATCCGCCAGGTAGCTGATATATCTTTTCGGGTCGGTAGTGAACCACCGCGATTTCCATGTCGTGGTGGGTGATAGAGGCAGTCGGTAAGCTATTGGATTTACTTTTTGTCCCATATTATTTCTTTAAAACCTTGCTGCTATGTAACTCTGTTAACTCCAGGCGAATATGTGCCATTCTTTTTCTCCTTACTCCCCGGTTAAACCGGGCGCCGTGCGCGTGCACATCCGCCTTTTTGGGCCCTCTCGGTCCTTCTTCTATCTGCAGGCTGGATACTGTCAGGTCTCCCGGTGAAAGCGCCATGTTGTTCTTTGCGTTTCCCAATCCCTGAAGATACACCTTAAGCAGCGGTTTCGCAGCCGCCTGGGGCAATGCTTTAAGATACGCCACAGCCTTTTCAGGGGTCAGGCTTCTTATGGCATCTGCTACCAGTCTCAGTTTACGTGGGCTGTTATGCACAAAACTCGCCCTGGCCACCACCGTCTTTATTATGGCTGGTTCGGGAACTTTCGCTGGCTTGGCTTCAGGCAAAATGACGATTGTTTCCTCTGCCTTCCTGGCCGTCTTCGGGATTTTTCTTACTGGTTTTATTTTTTTGTCAGGCATATATTTTTAGGTTTTATCCATCGTTCTTTTAACAATCGCTCCGTGTCCTCTGAATGTTCTGGTAGGGGCAAACTCTCCCAACCTGTGGCCTACCATGGTTTCATTCACAAATACATCCACGAATTTATTACCTGTATGCACTTGAAACGTATACCCCACAAAGTCGGGTGGAATCTGGCTCGCCCTGGCCCACGTTCTAATCGGACTCTTTGTGCCGGCGGCTTTCATCCTGACTACTTTAGCCATCAGTTTTTCATCAATATATGGTCCTTTTTTGCTTGATCTTGCCATATTAGCCTTTCCTTCTTTGAGCAATTAATTTGATTGAATGTTTGGATTTTGAACGCGTCCTGGTCCCCCGGGCGGATTTGCCCCATGGAGTTTTAGGATGCATCCCCTCACCGGATCTGCCTTCACCGCCGCCGTGGGGGTGGGAACGGGGATTTTGTGCCGTGCCTCTTACGGTCGGCCGTATCCCCATGTGGCGTTTTCTTCCGGCTTTACCAAGGTTTATGTTTTTCCAGTCTGCATTGCCGACCTGGCCGATAATTGCCCGGCAGTTCAGCTTAAACCTTCTTATCTCACTTGAAGGCAATTTTACCAGAGCGTAAGCTTCTTCAAAACCCACAATCTGTGCTGAGGTGCCGGCGCCCCGGACCATCTGGGCCCCCTTACCGGGTACAATCTCCAGTCCGTGGATCAATGTCCCTACCGGAATGCTGGTAAGCGGCAGGCAGTTGCCTGCTGTCAGGGGAGCAGCTTCTCCGCTCATGACTGTGTCTCCTTCTTTTAATCCTTCCGGGGCGAGTATATATCTTCTGGCCCCGTCGCTGTATTGCAGCAAGGCTACGTTGGCCGTCCTGTTTGGGTCATACTCCAGGCCAAGGACCCTGGCGGCAACACCTGTTTTTTCTCGTCTCCAGTCGATCTCCCGCAAAAATCGCTTTTCCCTGCCCCCCTGATGTCTCATGGTGATCTTCCCCGTGGTATTGCGCCCAGATCTTTTCGGCAAAATACTGATCAGGCCCCTTTCCGGTCTTTTTTTAGCCAGCTGGGAATAACTGACCCCTGAGGCGAATCTCATTCCCGCTGTCACCGGTTTGTACAGTCTTAAAGCCATAGGGTTATTTAGCTGCTGTTTCTGGTACGTCAAATAATTCGATTTTCTGATCCTTTTTGAGGGTGACTATCGCCTTTTTCCAGTCCGGTCGTCTGCCGTATTTGAATTTTTTTCCGCTGCGGTACGTTTTACCGTGCATGGACACTGTCTGCACCCGGGCCACTTTTACACTGAACAGGCTCTCGACTTCATGGCCGATTTGGGACTTGTTGGCCCCTTTTTCCACTTCAAATGCATATATCCTGCCGCCTCCGACGGAATTTAATTTCACTGTTTTTTCCGTGATAATTGGCCTCTTAATCAGCATTTTTTACCTCCTTGGATATTCTTTTACTCAACTCTTCCACCGCTTCGACTGTTATCACCAATTGCTTCGCACCCAAGACGAAATAAGTATTGAGGCTTGGTGCAGATATTACGTTCACCCTTTCCAGATTTTTAACCGCTCTGATCAGGGAAGTTTGTTTGTTTGTGGCTACGACCAGTACCCTTTTACCTTGAAAATCAAGTTTTTTAAATATCTTCTCCGCTTCCTTGGTTTTTCCGGATGCTTTATCTGCCCCGGCCAGGATAAGAATTTTTTTCTCGGCAGCTTTTACGGATAATGCTCCGGCCATCGCCAGCTTCTTCATTTTTTCCGGCATCCTTAGTTTGTAATTTTGCGTACCTGTTGGTCCGTGGGCAACTCCGCCGCCAACAAATATCGGTGCACTGTAAGAACCGTGCCGCGCTCTCCCGGTGCCTTTTTGCTTGTACATCTTCGCCGTGGTCTTAGACACTTCCGTCCGTGTCTTGGTCTTTGCGTTTGCCGCCCGTTGATTTGACAGCCATACCCTTACCGCCTGGGCCAGTATTACCGGTTTTACCTTTTTTTCAAAGACATCCTTTGGTAATACTGTCTTTTCCGCGTCAGTACCCTTGATATTTATGGTAGGTGCCGAAATCATGAAAGTTTTTTAATTGTCAGTAACGTGTATCTGTTTGCTCCTGGTACCGAACCCTTGATCACTACCTGTCGTTTTTCCGGGTCCAGTTCCAGTACTTCAAGATTGGTCACCGTCACCTTTTCCGCTCCCATGTGACCCGCCCTTCTTTTACCTTTGTAAACCCTTCCTGGGGTCGTGGTCGCTCCGCTCGAACCCGGGGCTTTCTCTCTGTCTGATTGCCCGTGTGTCCGGGGTCCGCCGGCAAATCCCCACCTTTTCACTGCACCTGTAAAGCCCTTACCTTTGGTAATCCCGGAAACGGACACCTTGTCTCCCACCGCCAGTACGTCTTCCGGCTTAATCTCTGTCCCCGGTTCCATAATTTCATTCGTCCTGATTTCTTTTGTGATTTGTGATTTGGGTTTGGAAATTAGTAATCTTACAGCGCTGTATCCGTGTTTATCTATTGTTCTCAGGTCCAATACTTTCATGGGAATTATGGATAGGATAGTCGACCCTGCTTGTTCACCGGCAGCGGTAAATTTGGCACTCATCCCGGTCTTAATGGCAAAAATGGTATTCATTGGTCTTTTGGGCCACAAAAAAAGTGCCGGAAGGCACTTTGTAGATAGGTAGCCAACCGATCTTAGTCTGAGCAATAGTGTTGGCAAGTCTTTCTGCTCACAACTACTATCTATTGTATCAAACCTCAGCCTCGTTGGCAACCCGAATCTCCTCACAGCCGCAAAGCTCCATTCGCTCTTCCATCCTGGTAGCGCAGTCTTCCGGGATATCCCGCGTTTTCAAAGTCAGGCTTTGCATATCAGGATGGAGTATCAGTAAGGCAAACAGTCCGAATGATTGAGTGTTTACCTCCCTGACATAGTCAATTACCAGCCACACATCCTCCATGCTAATGATCGGCTTATTTAATTTGGTTGTCACTCTATACTCCGTCATAAACTGCAAGTTTACCACACCAAAAAAGTGATTATCTGCCTAGGAGGAGTTTGAAAAGGTTTATATGCCAGCCAGAAACCTGGCGCCCAGGACTCGCCGGGAGTATTCACACGACCTGGCGGACCTGATAACGTTTCTGGAATACGCTGGAGTTGACAGGGTAGGGGAGATTGGTCTTGCCCACCTGGACCGGGTATTGTCTCAAAGTGAGTGCGATCGGCTGCGCGAGGCCTGCGGCAGTAACCTCAGGGACAGAGCCATAATTGAACTTTTGCTTCAAACCGGCATCCGGCTTTCGGAGTTAGTGAGGCTGAAGGTAAACGATATTGATTCCCCGGGACCGGGGAAACCGGTCTGGTGCGGGTTACGGCGGGTCACCGGCATAGAAGAACACCAAGGCCAGCCAAGCATTGACTGCCTACCTGCAAGGTAGGCCAAGTCCGGGGAGAGACAATCTTTTCTTGAACCGGATGAACAAGCCCTTGGGTCCCAGGGGAGTCCAAAAAATGCCTTACAAATATCTGGAGAAGGCCGGAATAAAGGGAGCTGCAATTCATAGTCTCCGGCACACCTTTGCCACCCAACATATCAAGAAGGGAACGAGCCTGGAGACGGTATAGGAAGTGCTGGGGCATCAGGATATCCGGACCACCGAGGCATATATTCCACTTGCCAAGGAGATGGCTCGAAAGGAGCTGGAAGAGAACGCACTCTAGAAATTGTTAATTCAATTACCCCCTTTCCCTTGTTGAATTCCTCTAGACTTTCCACCTAAGCCGCAGTTCACAGATGATAAGATGAATTCATGACAGAGGACACGGAGAAGCCGATTCTCATAAATACGATTTTTACCATTGTTATGGCTGGCATAATCGTATTTTTTCCGATGTTGTTAAATGATTTTGTTTGGGATGACGTCGTCCAGATTGTCCAAAATGGGGATATTTACTCCATAAAAAATATTCCTGGTTTATTTTCGACTGGCAATCTCGGCATATTTTACAGACCCGTTTTTTATTCGACATTAGCTGTTTTGTATTCTTTATCCAAATTAGAAACCTTCCTCTATCACTTTTTTCAATTGAGCATCCATATCAGCAATGCTGTTCTTGTATTCTTACTTTTTAAAAGGTTCATCGAAAAAAGATTAGCCTTTTTGCTTTCCCTCCTGTTTCTTATTCACCCGATAAATGCTGAGGCAGTAGTTTTTATCTCAGCTGTCTCTGATACTTTATTCGTTTTTTTTGGGCTGCTGGCCTTGCAGCTTTTGATGAAAAAGCAGGATAGTTTAAGGACCGGGATAACGGCTTCCATTTTTCTACTGTTGTCGTTATTGACTAAAGAAGGAGGGTTTTTATTTATAGCCATAATTTTCTTGTACAGATTGATACTCAGAAGGCAGATTTTTCCTTCAACTTTAGCCATTTTGGCACTGCCGGTAGGTGTTTACTCTGTCCTTCGTTTTTACGTAGCAAATATTTTTTTTGCCGGTGTAAAAATTGTACCGATCGCTGAGGCCTCGCTGGCTGAACGCATCCTCACAATCCCGAAAATTGTTTTTTACTATATCTCAACCTTTCTTTTTCCCGTCAGGTTGGCGATTTCCCAACATTGGGTCGTAAGATCAGCCACATTTGGCGATTTCTACCTTCCCCTGATATTTGATTTGGGGGCGATTGTAGCGCTGACATGGATGGGGATATTTATATATAAACAACAAAAGCAACTGTTTCCGGCTTATATTTTCTTTTTATCATGGTTTCTAATTGGGCTTTTGCCTTACCTGCAACTTGTGCCGCTGGATATGACTGTGGCCGAACGCTGGTTTTACTTTCCGATCATTGGCTTATTGGGGGCTTGCGGTTTATTGGTAGACCAGATCTTTGGCGCAAGCAAGCCAGGCAATAAGACCGCCCTGGTACTAATCCCCATTTTGGTAATGTTTTCATTGAGAACAATAGTGAGGACTTTAAATTGGTCCAGTGGTTACGCTCTGTATTCCCACGACGAGAAGGTTGAAACCGACAACTATCTGCTCAAAAATAATTTGGCTGTCGAGTTAATCAAAAGAGACGAACATGACACCGCCTTAACTTATGCAGAAGAGGCAATCCGTCTCAATTCAGATTGGGGAAAGAGCTGGAGCACAGCAGGGACGATATATTTGATCAAAAAGGATTTCCCCAAAGCGAATCATTACTTTCGTGAATCCCTTAAAAGAGACTGGGGAAATTTTGGAGCATATTATTACTTGGGCCAGTCACTATTGACTACCAGAGAATATTTATCGGCAAAGGAATGGATAGAGCAGGGATTGAAATCATTTCCCGATAATGGGGAACTGACGGGGATGCTAGCAATGGCCGAATACGGGCTGGGGAATCAGCCAAGAGCACTGGACTTGGCCAAAAAAGCAGTTTCCTGGTCGCCTGGACCTCAAACACAACTGATATATGACACAATTCTTAACCAAAAACAGTTTAGTTTGGAACAACCTTAGTTACGATAGATATTGACAACCAATGAGTCTAATTCTAGGATGGGCTCAATACATGAAGAGGTTTCTGGCATTTGGAATCTTTCTTTTAATATTTCTCTCGAGTTACTCAGTTGCATACGCGGGTTATATCACGGTTTCCAATGTTTCATTTGATCCTGGGACCAGAACTTTTTCGTTTGACTATATAAGCAATCCTCCTATCTATAGCCCTAACATCTCCAAAGTGGCTATTCATTTTTCCTATCCTCAAACTAACGGTTATACCTATCTCGGTGCATTTAGCTGCACCTCAATTCATTGTGATCTTTTTAACCCACAGTTCGCTGATTGGATTGGTTTGTATTTTAACAGCAACTTATATCCATCTGGCACAAACATGCAAACAGTTATTTATCCGGATCCTTATACCGGATTTTTATCGCAGCCTTTTACAATGGAATCCATTTTTCCACTTGGTACATATCCAACCACAACCTCAACTTTATCTCCGGATCCAGTCGCTAATGGACAATATTCAGGACCGGTAACTGTAACTTTATCTGCGTCAGCCAATTCAAGCATCGCACACACATATTATAGGGTTGATGGAGGGGCACAACAGACATATACCTCCCCATTTACGGTTTCAGGCACAGGCAACCACACCGTTGTTTACTGGTCAATTGATATAAATGGCAATCAGGAGTCTGGCAAGACCCGAATATTTACTCTAAATCAAGGGGGTTTTGAGACGACGGGTCAAGAAGTTTCGTTCTCAGCCGTCGGCCATGACGGTCCGACTTCTAAAACAATTGCTGTACAGGTAACGGACGATGGGGGACTGACTGCAACCGATCAGGCCACGGTAAACGTGACAAACGCCGCTCCGAGTGTCGGGGCAATAACTGCACCTTTGGAACCAGTAGCAATAACCACTGTTGTAAATGCTAGTGCCAATTTCACTGATCCGGGAATTTCAGATACTCATTCAGCTATATGGGAGTGGGGAGACGGCACGACATCAGTGGGAACAGCTGCCGGAGGCGTCGTCTCTGGAAATCACACCTTTACCTTAGCAGGCGTTTATACGCTCAAGGTAACAGTAACGGATGACGAGAGCAGTTCCGCTCAACAGACTTTTCAGTTTGTTGTGGCTTACAACTCAAGTGGCGGGTTTGTCACAGGAGGGGGATGGATTGAATCGCCTTCGGGCGCCTATATAGCCAATCCCGCATTCACAGGTAAGGCCAATTTTGGATTTGTCTCAAAATATGAACCTGGAGCAACCATTCCGACAGGTCAAACCAAGTTTCAATTCAAAGTTGGGGATTTGAATTTTGATAGCACTGTTTACGATTGGTTAGTCGTAGCCGGACCTAACGCAAAATATAAAGGAACAGGAACAATAAACGGGGAGGGGGATTACGGCTTTATGCTGACTGCCAGAGATGGCCAAGTCAACGGTGGAGGGGGCGTGGACAGGTTCTGGTTCAAAATTTGGGAAAATGCTACTGGTATTGTGATATACGATAACCAGTTGGGAAGCAGCGACGATGCCGATGCGACTGATGCAATTGAAGCTGGAAACATAATAATTCACCATTAGGCTTTATCTGTAATTGCAGGGATGAAGCCGGGCGCTTCCTCTCAACTCCAAGGTCGCCCCGGCATTGACGGCTTATCTGCAAACCAGGCCTAATCTGGGGAGAGATAATCTCTTCTTAAACCGGCTGAACAAGCCCTTGGGACCCAGGGGAGGGCAAAAGATGCTTGGAAAATATCTGAAAAAGGCCGGGAAAAAAGGAGCTGCCCTAGGCTTTTCTCTTGCTTCAAGGTTTCTATACGACTTGCGGTTTCCATCGCTTTGTCCCTCAATCTCCAGCCGGCATACACCATAGCAATGGGGACCAGTAATAAGCCGGGGGCCAAATTTCTCCATTCCGGATTGCCGGACGCATGCACTATCATGATTGCGGCTAATGGTATCGCCGCTATACCCAAAATTCCCAGGACAGTTGCAGCATATTCTTGTCGGTTTTCTTTTTTTCCCAAATCAGCGGTAGATTCTGTCTCTTTCGCCACTTCTCGATAATATCCTGGTAGTTTATGGTTTTCAGGGTTTGTTATCAGAGCTTGGAGGTAGAAAAGCTGTTACCTTCTTTACTCCCCGTAGTTGTCTTATTGCCCTCATCGTCCTGTCTCTCTCCTCTGGGTA
>LCNU01000030.1 GCA_001001375.1 Candidatus Amesbacteria bacterium GW2011_GWC1_47_15
AATGTTCAACGTGCCTGCAGGCAGGTGATCAATATTCTGGTCAGGAAGATTTTTGGAGAACCGGGCGGAATTTGTAGCCATAGACAATTATCCCTCGTTCTTCAGGGCCGTCCTGGCGGAGACGGCGCGTAACCATTTCAACAGGGGTGCCGATTTCGGGAGGTTTATCATGCCAATCAGTGAGTTGAGCTGTTACCAGCGGTCCTTCCTCCAATTTAATCAAGGCAACAGCATAAGGGGCATATTCTTCGAAACCTGCAGGAGCATCCCGGACCGTGGTAAAGGAATAAATTTCACCTTTACCCGAGAAGGTATACGGAGCTTTGGCGTTATGACTGCACTTTGGACAGACATCACGAGGAGGAAATATCTTGGTTTCGCAATGGTGACAGACTTCACCCACCAATCTGTACCGCTGGTCTTTCAGGCGCCAGTGACGGGCAATTTCCATACCCCTATTTGACGGACCAAAAGCTAAAAACCCACGGCTTATTTATTCTTTATCTCGTAAGTGACAATAGTAAAACGGCCTTTTTTTTCGACCCTTTTTTTCAGGGGACATAAATTTTAAATTTAGGTAATTTTACCACCTTGAGGGGCAGAAAGCGGATACTTTATCACAAAATATGTGCGGCGAGAGGGAGTTGAACCCACACGACCTTGCGGTCACTGGCTCCTAAAGCCAGCGCGTCTGCCATTTCGCCATCGCCGCGTTATGTAATTTTATCATTCAGGAGGATGTCCGAAGCACAAAAAAGCCCCGGCTCCTGCCCGATGCCGAGGCTTTTTAATAATTCCACCGTCTCGATTTTCACCGAAACCGTGGAACCTAAAAATATTCTACTACGGGAAACTATGTTTGTCAATTATTATAGGTTCTGAGGAGTTTTTTTAGGGATTTCGTTTTTTCTAGCCAGGACAAAAATACTAGGCCCAAAAAAGACAGAAGACAGCAAGGGTTGGAACGCGTACTCCAGGGCAATAAGCCAGTTAGGCGGTAAAAATTGCTTGATCCGAGGATACCTGAGATTTGAAACAGATAGAAATTTAACGGGGGTGAATCCGCTGCGGGTTAGCAGTTTGATAATTGTTTCCGGATGATGATTTACAAACGGAATAGTTTCTTTTTTGATATTTGCCGGGCTGCGTCTTTCGATCGGCGTGAGCAATATTGGCTGACCAGTTACAAAGCTTAACAGACGGGATTTAAAGTGAAATGAGTTGGCAAATTCAAGTACCAAGAATTTACCCGGTTTGAGAATCCGGTGAATTTCCCTGAAAGCGGCTGAGGGGTCTGGTAAATGGTGCATGACGCGAACGAGAAGTACCAGATCCAGAGAGGCCGGAGGAAGTTTAGTTTTTTGGACATGACCGGGGAGTATGGCAATACGGGATTTCGGAGACAGATATTTCCGGGCCAGTCGCCGCTGTTTGACGGAGGGTTCGATGAGCAGAGTCTGACGCGAGTATTGTTTCAGTAATACGGTTAACCGGCCGAAACCGCCGCCGATATCCGCTGCCCGGTAAAATTTCTGCCCTAAAAGAAGTCGCTTGAGCGCCATTATTTCTGCCTGCTGTTCATAACCGCGACCGGACCAGTAACCTTCATAGGAAAAAGCGGGGTCGTCGTAATGCTGCGGCATGTAGTTATTTTACTCCAGTTCGGATAAAAACTGGTTTACCCCGGCTGCCCAGGGACCACCGATCACCACAGAAGGAGGAGTGTATTTAGCCATAATTTTTTCCGGGGTGTCCAATCCTTTATCGATATAATCCCGCTTCAAAACTCTGGCGACCGTATCGAGAGCCTCGGGAAAACCGTCGAACCGGGTAACTTTATCACCGTAAATACCAAAACCCCAGCAATTGTGAGAGTTGTCCGGGATTTTTTTACACAGGTTTGATTCCTGCTGGGCAATAGCCACAAGCAAGCGGTAATCCAATGAGTATTTGTCCGAAATTTCCACTATCAACCGGGAGTGAGGCTCCAGAGGCGACCTGAACCGACGGAGATACTTCTGGAGAATAATCGCCCGGGCATCTGAGGAATATAAAGTAGATGTGAATGAAGGAACAGGGATTTGAGACTGAGGCAGGAGAGAGACGGAGGCACTATCTCCCAGAACCTGCCCGGCGAATTCGGCGATAAGAAACGGTTTTACCAGAAGAAATGCGGAAACCACCAGGGTCAGGGGTGCAATCACGGAAAAAAGGGAAATCCAGAGGAATTTTCTGAAATACATCTGCTTTCTATTATATTATCATTGAAAAAGTATCTTCAGGATGCAAACTTACCATGGAGCTGAAGACACAAGACACTAGTAAGTGATTCTTTTAACTACGGGTGCCAATTTGATTGTTAATCCTCCATTTTGGCGGATAATAATAGTCAATTTTGCCATAAACAGGTTTATAGTGTGTTTTAATCCTTATTCTATTACTTTTTAAATTCGGAAATTTTAACCGAGAATATTTATCCGTTTCACAAAACCATCCTTGACAGTCAACTGCGTGCATTGGTCTTCCCCAAAGGTTTTTAAAATTTAATCCAAATTTAACTTTAAATTCGCCTCACATTCATTACTCCAAGCTTGTTTTACAACTTGATATCCTGGCTCAAAATGATGATCTGATTTTGGTAATATTGAACAAATAAATATGAACTGGTTCATTTTTGCAATTTGTGCGACATCGCTTTGGGGGGTTGGTCAAGTCTTTATCAAGAAAGGCCTTTCAGGGGTTTCTCCTTTTTATAGTAATTTGTTTGCAACTCTTGCTGCGCTCATTGTTCAAATCCCTTTTGCTTTGGTAGGAGGTGTTAAATGGGAGGCTTTCCCTATGATTTTTGTTTTAGCGTTACTTGCAAGTTTGCCAAATTATGTCTTCCCGTATGTTATTGAGAAAGCAAATGTCTCTTTATCGGGTACTGTATTGGCAACCTATCCTGTATATACCATCCTGCTTTCGATTCTTTTCTTGAAAGAATCACTTGACTTCGTTCAGCTTATAGGAATTGTAGGAATCATAATTGGTATGTTTGTAGTTGCCAAACCTGAAAATGAAAGGTTACGATTTTCAGGCTGGGTTATTTGGGCGGTTTTGGGTTCTATCGCAATTGGTTTTGGTGACTTTATGGGTAAGGTTGCTCTAACTCAATATAACCTTTATTCCTTCATATTGGCTTTGGCATTATCTGGAGTAGTTTCTTTGGTGATAACCAGAATTTTTGATAAAAAACCAGCAAAGATATCTGGTAATCAGAAAGGAATTATCTATAGTCTAATCGGAAATTTTTTGATGCCAATGGGCTTGCTTTTTCTTTATATAGCCTTTAGTAAGGGACCAGCTTCTTTAGTTTCACCTGTAGCTAGTACATACCCTGCCATTACTGTAATTTTGGCTTACTTTTACTTGAAGGAAAAGATAAGTAAAACCAACTTAATTGGGATACTTCTTACTACGTTGGGAGTGGTTTTGATTGGAATATAGTTTAATAACCTCAAAATCTGTTCATCGATGTAAATATTTTTATATAAGAAGTTCAATTCCCACTCCCGGTGTTAATTTTTCTAGGCTAGCGCTAAATTGTAGAATTTTTTAACTCGAACTAGCCTTCTTGAGCGGGCGATGGGATTCGCACCCACGACCTTCTCCTTGGCAAGGAGACGTTCTACTGCTGAACTACGCCCGCGCGAATTTTTAAACGGAAGTAGTTATTGTGCGAAGCACAACACTACGCCCGCGAATTTTATGTAATTATAATACAAACCAGTGAAAAGTATTTTAAACAACCGGAAAGTATTGATTCTGATTTTTATTACAGCATTTGTAGTAAGGGTATGGAGAGTAGACAATCCTCCCCGGTCGGTGTTTGATGAAAGAGCTTATATTACGCACGCTTTGTATTACGCACACGGAAAATCGTATTTTGACGCCCATCCTCAATTGGCGAGCATGATTTTTGCTAAGACTTTATCTGCCATCTCTCCCCTGCCCCAACTACGGGTGGTGCAAAGGGAGGAAGATATCAGTGATTTACCCTATGTCCGGATGCGGTCTATTAATGTAATTTTGGGATCGCTGTTACCGGTTATTTTGTATATTTCGACCCTACTTTTGTTTGCCAATCCTTCGGCAGCCCTGGCAGTGAGTATATTTGCGGTATTTGACAATGCTTTGGTGACTTATTCAAGATTTATTCTGCCGGAAATGATGCTTCTGACTGCGGGATGGGGTGCTGTAACCGTATTTTTAGCACGAAAATTTACTGGCCAATGGATTTTGTGCGGTATCCTTTTGGGGGCCGCTGTATCCGTCAAGGAAAGCGGGTGGGGATTTTTGGGGATCGTTATTTTAGGTATATGGTTGCTTAAAAAAAGCGCCAAGACTGCGTTTATTGTGTTGGCAACCGCCATCGGAATTTACCTGCTGGTATGGATATTTTTTTTCAAACGGTTCGCCGGTGCCGGAGACGATATTTTTACCTGGGTTGAGGCAGCCAAACCTTATTTGTCCTACCCTATTTCAGGAAAACTAACAGATATACTGGCTTATTTACCGCGGCATCACCAACTGACTTACAGTATTAATCTATGGTACACGGGTTTTACTGATATCAGTCTGCCGCATGAGTGGGTATTTGGAAATCAAAAACTGGAGTGGGCAGAAAGTATTACCCTACAAGGCAATCCTGCAGGCTGGAAATTTATGGCGGTGTCGTTATTGTTATTTCCTGTCTTGGTCCTTAATTCCGTCAGGAAAAAAATGAATGTAGAAAAGATGTGGATATTAATAATGTGTTGGCTGATCGGGGCGTTTCTGATTATGACAATCCCCTACTACTTTATCGGCCGGGATTTTTTTTTGTACCATTATCTGCCGGCGTTACCATTTGGTTACAGCCTGACAGGGGGCCTAATTGCCTGGCGGCTTAAAAAGTATAGAAGCAGAAATTTTATCCTGGTTTTGGTTATTGCGGTTGTTGCAGGATTTGCATCAATCTTCAGGAAGACTTATGGATTATAACTGTGCCGAGAGTTGGAATCGAACCAACATCCGACGCTCTTCAGGCGCCTGCCGTGACCAACTTGGCTATCTCGGCGAAAAACTGCTCTAAAATTATAGCATTGTTCATGGGTAATGACCTATGGGTGTATAATACTAATATGCCCAGGGCGGAATGCAGAAACGAAAAATGCGAAAGAAGCACTAATGTTTTTGAATCCGAAGATTTTGACAAGTTATTAATAATGGTTGCCAGCCATTACTGGTATAGTGCGAAGGAAGTGAAAACGGATTTTGGGGCGTTTTTCCTATCCCACGAATGTACCACCTTTACAATTGATGGAGACCGGGAGCATATTATTAGTTTTAATGCGGGCAGGTGGGAAGAATTGATATCGGGAAGTTTTATTAATATGGGGACTCTACCCAGGGGTTCTCCTTGTTAGGAGCTGATATTTGTGAAAATTGAAAAAGATAAGATAACTTTCACCAACCCTAATATCGAGGCTGTAAGAAAAATGGTTGAGGAAACCGATAAAAGACTTTTGCGCGGTAGTGGTTTTTCTGAAGAAGATTTACATATTATGTTTATTAATCATCAAGCATTGGAAGATATGGAAAATGGTAATAAAACGAATGTCGTATTTTATAACGAGGACGGAACAATTCGAAGAATTTAAAATTTAAATTTGGTGACAAGATCGTGTAATACCCGACCAAATTAATGAGTGTGGGAAATTGAACTTCTCACTTCACGAACCCCGCCTGCATTGCCTTGTCGGAGACCAGGGAATTGAACCCTGTACCTCTCGGTCCCAAACCGAGCGTTCTACCGATGAACTAGTCTCCGTTATGTGTTCATCGGTTAGCGATAGCGCTCCGATGAACTAGTCTCCGGAACAGGTTTGGTGGAGTTGACAGGGATCGAACCTGTGACCTCCTCTGTGTAAGAGAGGCGCTCTGACCAGCTGAGCTACAACTCCTCTTTATTGTGGGCGAGACCCACCCCGCTTTACCTCAAGTCTTTTTAGTACTATTCGTACACGACTTAAGGAGCAGTTTGGGGTGGGCGAGAGAGGACTTGAACCTCCACGGCCTTGCGGCCACAGCCTCCTCAAGGCTGCGTGTATACCAGTTTCACCACTCGCCCAAAAGAATGGTGGGCAAGAGAGGACTTGAACCTCCACGGCCTTGCGGCCACAGGCTCCTGAAGCCTGCGTGTATACCAATTTCACCACTTGCCCGGACGTAGTTATTATACTAAAAGATACTAAAATTCTGTAGTAAGCAGCCGGGGTGGCGAAAAAGTAGATTTGATATAATTTGCCAATGGAAAAGGAAGCAGGTAAACCCATACATATAATCGGCTCCGATCAATTCGGATTTTCGGAGAAAGATGTCAGGGAGGCATTAGCCGATTCCAAATATCAAATCCTATTACGAATTGTTACGACGAAAAGCTTGGGGATATCGATCTTACGGATATACATTTGAAGAACCCGAGGATTGAAAAATATTTCAAATCTGGCTTCGGACGTGAGATAATTGATGAAATAAATGCCGGGGTGGCGGAATGGTAGACGCAGAGGCCTTAAGAGCCTCCGCAGGTAACCCCTGCGTGCGAGTTCGAGTCTCGCCTCCGGCACAAAAATTTTCGGTGTAAAATAACTTTGTCATGGCAAAAGACGTGGAGATTGAAATAAAAGTTCAGGTTGAAAAAATTAAACTTCTAATTGATTTTTTAAAGAAAAATGCCGAGTTGATTGGCACACAGCATCAAATAGATGAATATTTTGTTCCTAAGCACAGGAATTTCATTTCAATAAGACCGACTAAAGAATGGTTAAGGCTTAGGGATTCAAATGGAAAATTTTCTATCAACTACAAAAATTGGCACTTTGACAAAGCTGGAAAGACAAATGATTGTGACGAGTTTGAAACTAAACTTGAGGATATTACTTCTTTAAGGAAAATATTTTCTGCCATAGATATTATGCCGATTACGCGAGTTGACAAAGAACGTCAGATTTGGCTTTATAAAGATTACGAAATAGCTATAGACAAAGTGGTGGGTTTGGGAAATTTTATTGAGGTTGAGTATAAAGGAACAGGGACAAAAATAAACCCTAAAAAGATCACTGACGAGATGGTTCAATTTCTTAAAGACCACGGAAGTGGAAAAGTCACCCGTAACTATCAAGGTTACCCCTTTTTACTACTTTTTCCCAAAGAAGCTAAATTTGAAAATCAATAAGTAGTAGCTTTGTGGTCAAAAGCATCAATCAAGGGTACAATCCTCTCTAAGAAGGTGTTCAAACTGAAATTCGCCCTCGGCACATTTACCTTTTAGGCGGGGAAGAAATAATTTCTAAGATATTCTACTCAGGTCACCATTAAGAACAATTGGTTTGACGGCTTCAATTTCTGTTTTGTAATATGAAATTTCCGGAATCGGGTTAAATAAAAATATTTTTTGATTTAAGACATGTGCAAATCCAATTTCCATTAAAGTGTTGCCGCCAATATAGTTTTTGATACCATTTTTATCAAAGTTTGCCACTAAGATAGCATCTGCACCCTGCATTTGCTTCCAAAATTCTCTTATCGCATCTTTGTTTTTCTTTTGGTAGATTTTTATCTTTTCTTTCTCTTTATCAGACTTTCCTATAAAAGGGCTTGCCAGGTTGGTCAAAAAGGCATCATGACCCAAGCTTTTAAGATTATCCTGTAATTCCAACATCTTTTCCGTATATTGCATGCTTCCGACAACACCGATTCTCATGAGCTAATTATATGCTAATCTGAGACTCTCGGGTTTAAAGCAGTCCATTAGTGGTACAACCCACTTTAAGAAGGTGTTCAAACTAAAACTCGCCTTCGGCACACACGCTATACACTGGTGCGTTCTCCTATCAAACACAGTTCAGTAATCTTTGTGGTATACGGATAATCAGAAATAACGCCATTGCCGATTGTATTTGACAAAATCTTCATCAAACTATTCTTGTCATTCACTTCCTGCCATAACATCTTACAATGTTGCCAGTAATCTTTGTAGTTGTTACTTCCTCCAAGTACCTCCTGGTCAATAACAGGAAAGACACCAGGAGCAATAAAGTGACAGAGTTTGCTGGCAAAAACAGGACTTTGAACCCCCTTTATTTTTTTCGCTACTGTAAACAACAATTCAACATCTTCCCATTTGAGTAGTATGTTTTTGGGAGTCTTTGCTTTGCATTTACTCAAAAGTTGTTTGTATCCGGTTGCTAAATCAGATAATCTGTCCCGTCCACGTTCACGAATGAACAGTTTGGTCATTGGGCGAATTGCAACCCACTCCCACAAAATATCCGGTATAGTCTTCCACCATTGTTCAGTCAGTCCATTAGCACGCAGCTCTCCTAAATGTTTGTAAAAACTATTATGAAAATCCCGGCCCCAACGCGGTTTCTCCTCAAGCCAAAACCGAATCCCGGCATTCAGGTTGGCTTTATTTACCCTGCTCATCAATCAAATTCTACCAGAATCTTCATTACAGCACCAAAATGCTCAGGGTCAGGCTTAAATCCCAAGGCCAATAGTTTAGTGTACCAACGAGGTTCGATTATAGTTGAAATGCTTAACGTGTGAGCCTCAAGCGACCGTGCAAAGTCCTCGGTAATAAGGGTGATTTGAGTCCCAAATCCCTGATTACGCAAGACCTCGGCCAACAGAAAATTGTTTCTTTCTACAATTCCGTTTAGTGGGTTCCAAATAAGTGAATAAGTTAGAAGCGCATCGGCAATATGTGTCTTTCCGGCTATGAAATAGGCGTTTTTTATCCTGGGGTCGTACCATTCCGTATGGTTATTTTCTGCCGGACCCATTTCCAATAGTTCTGCGATTTTTCCTGAGTTTATAGCCAAAGACGATAAAAAAAGATCCATATGCGCGGTCCGCCATTCCCCCGATCTGAAATTAGCTAGTTCTCGAGTGTTTCCAGCCATAATCAATTACAGTTTATGTATTATAGGTTTAATGTTCCTGGCTGTCAAAAGAAGTATCCCGTAAATAGTTTATTTTGACGGGAAGGTGATGTACTATGGTAGAAGATGAGCGAGTTTTCTTTCCAAGATTTTTGGGGTAAAAATAAAAAAACAATCCTGTCCTTAATGGCGGTCGCGGTAGTACTGCCGGCTGTGATTGCCGGAGTCCTGAACAGAAACGGCTATAATATTTCTACCAGTGCGGATCAATCGGGGGAATTGAGGACCTGGTGGGAACCTGCGGAGGTGATTCTTATTCCGGGAGGTGAAGCAGAATTGGAACTGAACGCAGAATATGAAAGAGGCCGATATCCCCTACCCCGCCTGACTGTACAGCTCAATTCCCCAAACATGACCATTGAGCCGCAACAGCTGGTATATGATCTGGCTTTCAGGGGTAGAATAACCGTCGGTAAAATCCGGATACGGGTGCAGGAACCGGGAGAATATTACCTGGGTGTAGACGAAAATATGATTGATACTGGTCTAACAAATATTGTATCCATCAATAGCCCGGCAAAAGTAATTGTCCGGTAAAACCGTAAATAATGAAAACGCTGCCTGCCCTAACTCTGATTGAACTACTGGTGGTAATTGGAATTATCGCCGTGGTGGCAATACCGTCGGTGATCGTATTCAATAACGTGCGTATAAATCAATCACTGGTAACTTCTGCTGAAAGCCTGGCTACGGTAATAGAAAGGGCACACTTGTTTGCCCGGGACGGGAAAGATGAAAAAGCCTGGGGTGTAAGAAAAGACGGTAACAATAATTACATTTTAATTTCAGGAAACCCGGTAATATGGAGTATGGAATCGGAATACAGACTGGAGCCGGGTATTAAATTTAACGGACCGGCAAGTGTGTGGTTTGTGCTGGGAAGCGGTGAGACTACCGGGAATTTTTCCATCAAACTGGAAACTCTTTCGGGAAACAAGGTGATGAAAGTGGAAGTTAATCAGGCCGGTGTAGTAACCGTTAAAAAAGGATAAAAATGAAAAGCAGGCAAAAAGGTTTCAGTATAATTGAAGCGGTTTTGTCCATCGCATCTGTGGCGATAATCGGAATCACTTTTTTCCCTTCGATTTCAAATTTGACTTCAAGATCCAAGAGATCTATCTATGAAAGCCAGGCCTCCAGGCTTTTGGGCGAAGAAATTGAAGTGGTCTACAATATATTTTTAAGCGACTGGCAGGGCAGTGTTATAAATTATCCTGAAGGACAGCCTTACCACCCTTCCATCGACAGCAGCGGTCCAAACCCGGTATGGACACTTGAGCCTGGTGAACAAGCAGGTATCGAGACCAGATTCGACCGCAAAGTCGAGGTGCTGGGAGTATGCCGGGATGCAAGTAACGGAGTAATAAAAGCCTGCGCTGACGGAGGTATAGGTGACGAAAACAGTAAATTGATAAAAGCTGAAATCAAATGGAAGGATTCGGGAAATGAAAAAACATCAAAGACGCAGTTGTTAATAACCAATCTTGAAAGAATATGACCCGATTCAATATTACCTACAGAAAAGCTTTCACCCTGGTGGAACTTTTGATAGGGTTGGCGCTCGCAGGGATGGTGTTTGTAATGATCTCCTCTTTTATGGTGACTTTACTCAATTCGACCGTAAAGGATAAAAGGAGGCAGGCATTTGAACAAACTAAAAACGATCTGCACAGGGAATTTTCTACCAAGGTGTTGTGGGCCGAAGCAGTAACTGCAGAGACTGACAGATTTTCTGCCGACGGGCAAGAGTTCAAAATAATCGGTGAAAGAATATACAGGGACACTACACCGATAACGCCGGAAAATATCAGAGTTACCAGTTTTGAAGTCCAAAACTTAAGTGCCGACCCGGAATTTGTCAGTCTACAAATTAATGTGCAGATGATTAGCAAAACCCCGGATCTGTCCCAGGACGCACTGACATCTATTATTTCCCAGAGAAGGCTGAAAATTGTTTCTGAATAAAATGAGAACCGGCATCGCGACCTTACTGACGGTTTTTCTAGTTTCGGTGATCGCGGTATTTATGATTACTGCCTGGCAGGCAAGGCTGCTTTTATCCGTGCATCGCAACCGGACCGACTCGGATTTTATAGCGGCTTCGTACAACGCGCAAAGTGAAGTGAATGATACGGTGGCCAAGTTTTTGGGTGGTTATCCCAATGCCTTCACATATCCATTCTCCGTGGTAAACAAAGTTTTACCGGACGGAACGATTTTAAATATTACCGGAGAAAAAGACACAACTACGGGAATTGAAACTATAACTATTTCCACCAAACGGGAATATGCTTCAAGCCGAATTGTAATATCCAAAGGGGGGGAAACTTCAGAAGAGGTTCAGGTCAAAGATTCACAAATCCTATTTGCCCTGGACTGCACCGGCAGTATGGGAGCGGCAGCCTGTTCTGACCCTTCGTGTTCGGAAATACAACCCGACACATGGCCGAAAATAACCAGAATGGATAAAATGAAGGAAGCAGTAGACGCGTTTTTAGAAAAATTGGGTGAAACGCCGGGGAATGAGAAGGTGAAAGTGGGTATTTCACTTTATAATCTGATAGGCAACTGGCTTTACACCCAATACCAACCCGACGGAACACCAATAGGTAACCCGATCAACCCGGATAATACATGGACCATTGAAGAGATGCGGCTAGCTGTAAAAAATGGTTTTGGCAGGAGTGGTGGACAGGAAAGTCCGGCATGCAAAAACGTTTTGTCCTGGACCAATGTCGGCGGCGGCTTGGATTTTATGCACAAATACTTTAATACTAATAATCCGCCCGGAATAAAACAGATCGAAATCATTATAACTGACGGAATTCCAAACGAGAGGACGCCGAACCCGAAATGCGGTCAGTATATATTTTGTCCCGTGGAAGGGGCATTCTGCTGCCCATCGGGAACGAAATGTAATATGACTAAGCCTTTAAGCGATGACGGTCAGGGGTGGACCTGCCCGCAGGGATCGGGTGAGAATACATGTGAAAAACACGGAATGGAATACCTGGCGTGCAACCTTGCAGATACGAATACCGCATGGATTCCATTGACATTCACACAGAGTCCCAATCCGAAAGGGGTACGGGATCCTGAAGTAGATCTGTATTCTGTCACCGTTTTGGATAAAGTACCGTTCCCATACGTGGTAAACAGTTTTCAGGATTTTTCTACTAAATACTATAATTCAAACGAAGCTAAGAATTTACCGGAAATATTGAATGATATTTTCAATACGATAATGACCAGTATTCTGACCATCGAGATTAAAAGAGTAGTGCCGACGCCATAAAATACTTTAAATCAGGTGCAGGTAGAGAGATGCGAAATAAAATTGTAAAATGATCTAATTGCGGGTAAGCGCTTCGCTAATCCCCGCTCGCTGCGCTCGCGGGTATAGCTCAATGGCAGAGCGTCAGTTTTCCAAACTGAATACAGGGGTCCGATTCCCCTTACCCGCTC
>LCNU01000031.1 GCA_001001375.1 Candidatus Amesbacteria bacterium GW2011_GWC1_47_15
TGTCAGCCAACCCCGATACACTTTGGTCCTCTTTCCCATTTTTTTTGCCTGGGTTGGTTTTCTGAAATCACGTCCCTTGCCGCAATATCTTTACCTTCTAGTCTCTCTGGCGCTTCTGGGTATGCATACTGTACTATTCGTCAATGGTCACTGGAGCTTCTAAAATTTTCTTTTTCGGGTTAAAATTAGCTTCACTTAAGGCTACGTAGCTCAGTTGGTTAGAGCAGCGTCTTCATAAGGCGACGGTCGCTGGTTCAAATCCAGCCGTAGCCACCAATGAAATTGGTCGAATTCACACTGACTCTTGCCGGCGGCAAATCTCTCACGTTTTCCACCCATACCCATGGACTGATTATCAAAGGAAAAGAATACCTGGCCGGAAACGACGGCATCTTGATATACACCAAAACCCGCCGGCTGAAAGCAGATTCAGTCGTTTGTCAATTGTCCACAAATACTTCCACGCTTATCCCTGCCCTACACACCCTTGGCCTCAAATACCATCCGTACTTTGACCGACCTGAAGTGGTTGCTTCCCAAAACAATATTGCTTTTTATTGGTCCTCTTCCCGCCTTGCCGCCTTTTACAACCGCTACTCCACAAGCCACCTGGACTATCCAAAACGCAGGTCTGTAATTAAAAAGGCCGTCGCATTTCTTTTAGAAACAGCCAAATCTAAAGCCTCCTTTTTGCCCCGCGAAATGCTGGCAGCAACCCGGGAACCCATACACCTCCTGGGTTTCTATCAGGGATTTCCGATTTTCGATAATCAAACCGGTTTTGCCAAAATGCTTTCCCGGCTGGGAATTCATGTGGATAAAAACGAAGTTATGATATCTACACCTCTGGACCAACATTCCCGGGAAGTCCGCCGCCTGGCCCGCCAACTGGAAACCCTGCTGGGAATAAAAGCTTCCTATAAAAAAAACCGCGTCGTCTTCCCCGCTTCCCCTTCCCTTTTAAGGGAGTTGGACCTCTAAAGCTTAATATACAAGTCCCACCACTTCTTCCAATTAGGCTCCTGTTTTTCATAAGACCCACTGGGTATTGAATATTGAACATTGGACATTTCTTGCTGCTCAATTATGAGTATTTCTTCCCCCGGTCTCCCCCACCCAAACCTTTCCTTGACTTCCTTTTCCACAAACTCCGGACTCCGGACATAATCCAGCCTGGTTTTCAACTCCTCGTTTTCCGCCTTTGCCAGGGTCAATTCAGAGCTGGCTTGTTTCACCCGGTCCCCGGCCTTCCACAGGCGGACTACACTTGTCCCCATTCGCCATGCCGTGTACAGTCCGATAGCTATAATTAACCAGCCTTTCCACTCTCCTTTTTGCATCAATTTAGTATACAGTCTCAATCCAGCCTCTTGCACTTAGGGTATTTACATTGTACAATCCCTATAGTAAAATCTAGCCTGTAGTAATCGAAAAGAAATACGACTAACTAAATGAGCGATCTACCCGAACCTGTAAGTTTCCACACTGCCCTGGAAAAATTTCTTGACCATCTCCGGTCCCAAAAGCGTTCCACCGCCACCACCATTGCCTATGGCAGCGACCTGGAACAGCTTAAAAAACACTTGGATGAGCGTCGGATTACACAAGCTACCACCGTCCGTACCGAGCATCTGGAAACTTATGTGGAGTACCTAGCTACGCAAAATTACACTCCCAAGAGTATCAGCCGCAAAATCAATTCCCTGAAGACTTTTTTTAAGTTCCTTCATCGGGAAAAAATAGTGCCGGAAAACCCCGCCCATCCCCTCACCCACCCCAAATATGAGACTAAACCGCCGCATATCCTGACACCCGCCGAGGTCCAGTCCCTTCGCGACGCTGCCCGGCTGGATATCCGGATTTCCGCCATCGTAGAGCTCCTCCTCCAGACAGGTATGAGAATCTCCGAATTGGCAAATCTGAGGGTTGAAGATATCCGCAAAAACGAAATCCATATCGGCGTCCTGGAAAACAATCCCGCCCGTACTATCCCCGTATCCCGTTCCGCTTCTGTCGCCGTCCAAAATTACCTGGCGGTTCGGCCCAAAGTCACCGACCCGCACTTGTTTGTAACCAAAACTGGCCGTCCTTTGCTGGTACGCAATATCCGTACCTCCATTGACCGCTATTTCAAAAAAGCCGGCGTCAAGGACGCCAAGGTCAACGACCTCCGCCACACCTTTATTGCCCACCAGCTTCGCCAGGGCGTGGATCCGGAATTGATCCATAAGCACGTCGGCCACCGCCGCCTCACCTCTACCCAGAAGTATCTGGAATACATTACCGTAGACGTAGTGGAAACCCACACCCGCCTCTCCGAACTCTAAGCTTACAGCTTATCTTCTCCGCTACCCCAGCCCTCGTTCATGTCTACCCCATTCCTATCTACTGGTCTCCCTATAATTCTGAATTTCCATGCGTCGGCCACCACACACCCCAGGGCTAACGGCACCCCAATTACAAAAAGTCCCGTAACCCCCGAAGCAAAGATTGAAAATGTTTCTAATTTCTCTTGAGTAAGCAGCTGCTTCACAGCCTCACCGCCCGCTCCTAGAACTGCCCCCAACCCTATTGCTGCCAGTCCCAACCACTCCCAATGAGCTCCCGCAACCACCCTATCTATCTTCCCTCTGTTCTCCATGACATTATAATAGCAAAATTTAGCAATCGTTCCCGCCGAAGCTTCAGCGTATGTGGGCCCGGAAGGAATCGAACCTTCGTCACGATTTTATAAGAATCGGGTCACTACCATTGAACGACGGGCCCAAGATCCTTAAAGACCTTGATTGTCGCCAAGATTTCTTCCTTAATTTTAACATTCGACGTCTGAATTCTACATGTTCCATGACCAAAACTTATACGCCGTTTAGCTGTATCCAACCTTTTTGTATACCGTATCCAGCACCTGCTCGTAGTTTTCAAAACCCATTTCTCTTGCCATCGCGTCTCTGTCTGCCACCCGCCCATTATAAAATTCCACCCTGTCATAAACGTACCTGGCTCGCCCATATTCCGTTATCCGGTACTCTCCGGAGTCGGTGATCCGGATTATTCCCTGGGTCATCAGCTTCTTCGCAATTGACGCCAATTCCATTTGAGATCCGGACTTTTCTCCCATTTTTCCCGATTATACACTCTGTCTGATTATAGATTACAGTTTCGATCTTTCCGCAATATCTGCTTCCACCACCCGCACGTCGCGGCCGTATTTGAGGCGGGACAATTGTTTTATAGCTTCCGCCAGCTTCGGATTGTGCATTCTTCTTTCTGCTTCAATGTCCTTTGTCACATCCATCGTAAACGGCGGCACCGGCTCATTTCTTACGATCGTTTTGATAAACACGTTAAACCTTTCGATATTTAAAAGATCCGCTTCATTGAAAGTCGGTGAATATTCATGCTGCAGATAATTGGCGTCTCCCACACCTACCCGGAAAGAGATCAGGGTTCCCACATTGCCGAATACTGCGTTTTTCACCTCGTCCTCCATCTGGGAGGTAAACTGGTTGGCCACAGTCAGGTTCATTTTGTATTTCCTGGCCTCGGACAAAATAGTCGCAAAATCCGGTGTGGCGAAATTTTGGAATTCGTCTACGTACAGGTAAAAAGGCCGTCTGGTAGCTTCCGGAACGTCTGCCCGGCTCATGGCTGCCGCTAAAAGACGAGGTACTAATACCAGCCCCAAAAAGTTGGAATTTTCTTCTCCCAGTTTGCCTTTGGACAGATTCACGATCAGAATTTTCCCGTCATCCATCACTTTCCGGAAATCAAATGCGCTTTGACTTTGGCCAATGATATTTCTTATGGTTTTGTTGGTCACAAACCGTCCGAATTTGGACACGATATAGTCTAAGACCTCGGACTTGTGAAAATCCGAAGTCTGGGCAATCTGGTCCGTCCAGTATCTGCGCACCAATGGATCCTTAACGCGGGGTAGCATTTCCTGCACAAATTCCGGCCTTTGCAGTGCTTGTACCACCTCAATAAAAGTTCCCCCGGGTATGGCATCCATTACGGTCAGCATGGCATTCCTGATAGCATGCTCAAAACGGGGACCGATAATACCTGTCTTGTGCGGATCGTACAACTTGTACATCATCCCGATCACGGCGTTTGTCGCCATATGCCTCTCCTGCTCGTTTCGGGTCTCTAAAAGGTTAAGCCCCATCGGCCAGTCTTCATCCGATGGTTCAAAAAATATCACGTCCTCCGCCCGTTCAGGGGGAATGTATCCCAACAAGTCTTCCGCTAGGTCGTGCGGGTCGATGACCGCCACTCCCCTACCGGCCTTGATATCCTGTAAAATCATTGTCTTTAAAAATTCCGTTTTACCCGTTCCCGTTCTCCCCACGATATACATGTGTCTCTCCCGGTCAGACTCGGAAATATATACCGGTCTGGTAGTTCCTCTGAAAATTGACTTGCCCAGGTAAAGCCCTTCGTTAGGGATCTGCTGGGGAGCCGGAGCCCTTTTGGCATTCAGCCAGTGGATATGCGGCGTCTCTATGGTCTTGTTGGGAAAGTGATAAATCGTCGCCAGTTCTTCCGAATTCAGGATGGTCCAGTTTCCCCACCAGATTGCCGGCTGGTAACGGTATATAAAATCCAGCATAAAATGCCCCTTCAGCCGGATTTTTTTGCCTTTAAAACCATTTAGGTCCCCATTGTACTGTTCAAACGCCGCCCTTATATTTGCCATGTGGGCTTTGGCAGATCCGCTGTTCTCACTGCAGACTACCACCCGGATGGAGGTATAAAACCCCGGCTTCCCTACTTTGTTTTCCACCGCTTCCATCACCTTCGAATCCACCTTGTAGGAAGCTTTTTCGGGATTTGCTTCGGTCTTTTTTGTCTTGGATATCCACGATCTGCCCTTTCCTTTCCATTTGTTATCAGCCGGATGGATCAATATCTGGATGTGGGCTCCCTCCCCTTCCCCCATCTTGGCCACGGCAGAAGTTAATCCTGCCATCGGATCCGTTGCCAGGTTTTTGTACACGTTTATCGGGTTGTAGGCTGCGTTTCTCAGAATCATCCAGGCAAATTCCACTCTCCCTGTATCTGTAAAAATGTTCGGCTCGTCCACCACTTTTATTTCCGCCCCCGGATATCCGCCGTGAATTTGTTTTTCCACCAGATCCCGCATTTTCTCCGGCATCACGATATAAAACCTCACGTCCTCTTTTCTGGCTACAATCTCAAAACTGATATGCGGCTGGACCACCAGAAACGTCAGCCAACCGAAAAGTCCTCTTTTGCCTTTCTTTATAGAAGACAGGCTGCCGAATATTTGCTCCATTGCATCTGTTTTTATTTCGTTGTCCCGCGGTACGGCCACCTGGATGCATGTCATCTCCAGACTTTTTTCTTCCCGGTCTTTATGCCTCATCCACACAATCAGCATATAAACGCCTACAATCACAAGCATCACAAAGATGCCCAAAGCCCCGAGAGCCAACGCAATTTGCAATAAAAGCAAAGACAGGTTTACTTCCGCCATAAGTAAATCATACCATCTCCTTATCTATCCCTAATCCTTATATTTTGCCCTTCCCCCCAGCATCTTAATTTGTCTCACGCACCATACCGCCAGCCAGCGGATTGCTTCCCACACCTGATGGTGCAGGCCTTGTTGTACCTGGTCGTCTGTCAGGGGCAGTATTACTGTCGGTTTTTGTGGATTGGCAGTTCCCATAAGTACCGTCTGGGTATAATCATCCGTCACTCCCGTCCCGATATCCGTATCCGTCTCTACTTTTTCAATGTAGCCTTTAAGTTCCGGTTTCTTCTCCAGTTCGGGACTCGTCGGAATCTCCTCAACTTCAATCACTTTACGTTCTGCTCTATCGCTTTTTGGCTCTGTCTCTTTATCACTGCCGTTCCTGGATATCGCTTCCAGCTGTTCTTTAAATTTCCCTCCCGCATTGTACATTGCCTGCCAGTCTTCCTGCTTTTCCTCGAATTCCTCAATTTCCTGTGCCAGTCCCGGTACCGGATCTTTGGTCATTGCCGCCAACTCTTCCCCCGCTTTCTTTTTGGCCTCCGTATCTGCTCCCTCTCCTATTATGGGAAAGGGCTGGGGTGAGGTAATAGGCGTCGTTGGATTTCCTGTCCCCGCAGCCGCAGGCCCGGGGGAAGTGTTTGGGATTTGGATATCATCCGCCATGCTTCCATCATACCAAATGCTGTCCCGTTAATTATTTTTTTGTATCAATTGCTTCTTCATTCTTTTTTGATCTCCGCCGGCTGTTCATCCCGAGTATGATGGTTGGGATCAATATTAATACCAAATCTACCAAATCCCCCCGGCAGTCAGCCCCCCAACTCTCACACGCTCCCACCTTCCCCCATGGACTCAAATCATAAATTTCTTCCAATATCGTCAATGCTCCCACGTACACGATTCCCAAAAACCTTCCCCGCTCCATTTCTCTTTGATCTCTATTTGACAAAAAACCAACGGACCAGGATGTAATTTCGCCGGCCAAAGGCACCGTGACGGCATTCGTCAAGTGGAATTTTCCAAACACTGCCGCATCTTCTCCTACTTGTTTGGCCAACATGTGTAAAGCTTCTTCGCTTGCCTGAAGGTACTGACCGTATAATGCCGCAGCTCCCATCGCTGTCATTTTTATCCCTTCCCCATTTGCCCAACGTTTAAACTCATGTCCCATATTATTAATTATACTATAAGACTATACCTATTGCTATTGCTTCCTGTACCCGGGGGGGTACCGTCAGCCTGGAACTCCTGACCCGCCTCCGCCGTCCTCGCCATGCTTGAGTTGTTTCCGGCCTTGTATTAATATCTGGTTATGGATCAGGATTTCCAGCCTCAGGGGAAATATAAAGAAAATATGATGCCCATGGAGCCGGCACGTTTTGACATCAAAGATATTGCCTACTCTCAAGCCCTATTGGAAGGATTGCCCGTCAAAGAACTGGAAACGGAGCCTGCAATTCAAAGGCTCAACGAGCAATTAGAAATTCTCAAAGGCATCCTTGACCAGCCCGGAAAGGTCCACCCCAATCCATTCACCGAAATCAGTGTTGAAACAGACCCGCGGACACAGGAAGTCATGATATTAATCGATACGCCGCTGGAAGGCAGGGGTCACCACCTGACCTTCGTCCCCCAGCCCGATCGGGAAAAAGTACCGTCTGTGGTTGTCATTTCCGCAGATCTCCCCCGGCAAAATTCCGAGTTGCCCCAGCGCGAAATGCTTGGCCAGATATTGATTTCCCCCCAGGATAAACTTGTAGCCAATGCCCCCGAACCCGACAACGTACTTCGCTTGCTGGAGAAAATTGTCCGTCTGGCATCAACCCCTGTAAAGTTTGACTTTGGTCTCACACCGTTAACCGAAGGTGGTTTAATTATGAATACTCAACCGTATCTTTCTAAGTAAAACAGTCCTTCCGGTCAAAATTTTCCCCTCCACACCTCTTCCTCGATCCCCGTTTTATTATTTATCCACCGCCCCATCGTAAACAATGCATCAGACAATCTATTCAGATACTTTAATACTGGCATACTTTTATTCTTGAATTTTAAATCTTCATTCATAAATCTCACCGTTTCCCTCTCCGCCCTCCGGCATACTGCCCGGGCTACCTGCAAATGCCCCACCGGATAAATAAAATTTGATAATTTGGGAAGATCTTCAGTCAGCCTGTCTATCAATAACTCTAATCGCTTAATCTCTCTATTACTTAATCTCTTTTCACTCCCCGCCAGTCCCGACCCAATCGTCAACAGATTGGTTTGGATCCTTTTTAATTCCTTCTCAATTGAAGGCAATGGCGGCGATGTAGGCAATTGCATTCTGCATATCCCCACCCAACTATTTAATTCATCAATTGCTCCGAGTGCTTCCGCCAATTGTTCCCCCTTCCCCATTCTGCCGGAAAATGTCCCTGTCCTGCCCTTGTCCCCTGTCTTTGTATAAATCTTGGACATTTATAATTAAGGATTATATAGCACATTCTTGTGCTCTCCATTACAATAAGCGCAGTGGCCTATACATTCACAATTCTCCAAAAAGCATTCATCACCAATCCCCGCTGGCAGGTTCTGATCCAAAAGCTCCCCCGTCAGAGCGGTGCCTCCTCTGATCTGTATGATCTTCCCGGCGGCAAACTGGCATATGAAGAAAGCCTGCGGGAAAGCTTAAACAGCGCAGTCAATATGGAAACGGGGCTCATCCTGACCACTGTTTCCGTACCCTTAAACGTCACAACTTATCTTGACTGGATAGACAGGTCTCAGCAGATAGTGCGCATTATTTATCTCTGTATATCCGAAGGCCAGCTGAACCCGGGAGATAAAACCCGGGAATACTTGTGGATAGATTCATCGCAATACAGCCAATATCTTTTTCCGGATGAAGGGTATAAAAAAGCTTTCGAAACTTATTCCACTCATTCTCAGCTCGCCAGTTCGGAATTTTTAGGTCTGGGAATTCTCTCCGATACCACCCAGTATCTACGCTCCAAAAAAACCACCCCCCTTATCTA
>LCNU01000032.1 GCA_001001375.1 Candidatus Amesbacteria bacterium GW2011_GWC1_47_15
CAGCACCACTTCTTCATCTTCCTGCTCGTTTACAAATCTCTTCTCCGGCTTCACGATATACGCCCCCGCCATTGCCTGCCTTTTGTGCTCCCCCGTTTTCCTTAAAACATCCTCAATTACCTGTCTTGCCTCCTGCGCCGGTGTCATCTCTACTGACTGTGCTTGTGGTGCTTGTTCGGCTACTGGTTCCTGTACCTGGTTTGTTTTTGGCGCAGGCTGGCCTCCCCCGCTGGATTTATACACCTCCGGCATACCCCAATTATATCAGTCTTAATCGGGCTTATTAACTCATCTGCGATCTTATCATTAACGAGACCATCTCTCTGTCGTAATTTTTATAGCATCAATCAGATCCTGCTTGGCTTTTTTTACAATTTCCTGCCCGTTTCCGTTTAAATATTCAGAAAAACTAAAACTCGATCCATATAGTGCAAGAACATTATCAGCATATCTCAACTGCCTGAAGCCTACTTTACCCCAAACTTTACCATAAACAATATTATACCCATACTCATAACCCTTAATTCCCACTAACTTTAATTCTTCCCACTTTTGATTATAGTAGACCGTTGAAGCGTCGTAAGGCCCATCCAAACTTGTGCCTCCAGGGTAATACCTACTCCATCGTTTATCATATAGTAACCAACCGCTTACTCTCCCTCGCCCTTGAAACGTTTCATGGTTAACTTCTCCCATAAAGCCTAAAAGTTCCGACTTGATCAACCGAATGTTTTCCTTAACTCTTTGTTTCTCTTTTTTTTCCTCCTCAATCCTCCTCTTTTCCTCCTGACGTCTTTCTAATTCCAAACGAATCTCCCGTTGTCTGGCAACTTCATGAGCTTGTTGTAATTCCCTTCCCAACTTTCTCAAATCTTCACTACCCATCCCCCAAATTATACCACCCTATAATAAACCTTACTTTTTCTCTATATTAAACAGCTGACTTTTAAGGGCCAGTGCTCCCGGCGCCCTCAGGTTAAACGCCTTGTAAAAATTCACTCCCGAAATACTCACTTCTCCCCTGTTTGTCGAAAAAATCGCCCTGCTGGTGATCCCGTTGCTCCCGTGTTCCACCCGCACGGAGGACACGCTCGTCACCCTCCCCCCGTGGCTGTCAGCTGCCGACGCCATCTGCTCCTTGCTCCATGGATTGTCGCTATCCCCCCAGCAGCTTCTTACATCTTCCGGAAATATTCCGGACATGTCTCCCCCGCCGGCCACCACGATCGCTGCGTTCACTATATCCGCAAATTCCGATCCGTTCAGCCACGGATGGTTTCTGCCGCAAGTCTTCCCGGATCGGGATTTGTACCATCCTTTATAAAACCAGGGTGACTCTCCCTTCTTTTCCCACGCTCCGTCCGCCCACCTCGTCCTTATAAAACCAGGGTGACTCTCCCTTCTTTTCCCACGCTCCGTCCGCCCACCTCGTCCAGTCAGAAGTTGTATCCCAAAATCCCGGGGTAGTGTGCCCGAGTGCCGAATAGCTTTCCTGGTATCCGCCCGAAGTGCTGGCATACCAGGCATTGACCACCTCCCCCGAACTCCGGCTCACCAGAATCTCTGCTTCCGTCTCCCGTACCGCATCTCCCCATCGCCCCGGGCTTCCCGCTTTGCCGCTGTTGTACACTTGGCAGGATTCGGTAGTGCATATCCTCCCTCCTGCATTCTGGTTGTTTATCCTCCACCCCACATATGCCAGGGCGTAAGACCTAGCCGCTACCGCCTGGGCTTTCAGAGCTTCATATCCCCCCCGGTCTGCCCACACTGTCGGCATTTCGGCAATTCCCTTCATGTAATTTCCCTCAAACGCCAGTGTCCCGGCAGACGTGTTGATGACGGAAGGCACGTTTACTTTCCGGATCTCCACATTGCCGTAATATGCTTCCAAAATTTGCCGGTAATTTTGCCCGTTTTTAGCCCTTCCGAATGCTCCGTACTGGCTCATCCCCTTAAAGTGCGGCGCCCCGAAGGAAAACATGGCAAATGCGGGTGAAAAACCGGGGTTGTAGTCCGGCCTGGCAGCTCCCGCCTGTTTATCCACCCGCACCTTAAGTGCCGCGGTACTCTCTTTTTGCCGCTTCATGTTTTCCGCCTGGGTATTCAGTTTGTTAATCTCTCCCGCCACCACCTTGATAATTTCCTGATCGTTGTGTGCCAGTTTTTCCCGGTAAGCCAGGTCCCGGAAAAATTCCCCGCCCGAATTGGAGGAGAAAAATATCAGCATCCCCGCGTCTTCTCTTTTTCTGATGTAATGAGTTCTCACTCTCGCAGCCAGCAGTTCCTGCTGTACGCCCACTTTCACTTCCCTGTCAAAAATATCGCCGGACAACTCCGTCAGCCTCTTGTCCAGGGAATTGATTTGGGATTTGAGATTTAAAACTTGGGATTTGAGCCGGTTTAGCTCCTCCTGGTTGTTTGAATTAGCCTTGGCGATAGCGTCCAGTATTCCATTGTACTTCCCGATACACTGTTGGATTTTCACCGAGTCGGACAGCGCACCGGGGTTATCACACTCCTCCGCGGATACTTGAGCCCACCTCCCCGCCGTTGCCATAATCGCCGTAAATAATAATAAGCCGGGCAGTAATCTCCTCATCCTTATTATTATATATGGCGTATGCTAAACTGGATTTATGAAACAGAAAATCCGTTTTCTGCTCTCCTCCGTATTCTATCTTTTTGTCTTTTTCTTAGTGCATTCTTTTTCTGCATCTTCCGCATCTGCCTGCACCCTCTCCACTCCGCCGATGCAGGTAGGTGTGGCAGGAAACATTACTTTGACCGGCGGCCAGCCGTTTAAGACCTATACAGTCATTATCCAGCCGGCCGACTGCACGCCCAGTACGTTTACAATTACCACCAATGCTTCAGGTTTCGGCCCCAAAGCTATCACCTGTAATACTGCCGGTCCGCATACCGTCCAGGCTGCCTTGGGCGCGGAATTATGTGAATCCCTCATGGCCGTGGTAACGCTTCCTACCCCCGCCACCACGATCGCCCCCAACGAAGCTTTTTGTACCCCCGGCAACCCCTCCTCAGGTGTCCGGACAGCTCTCGGTTGTCTCCCGGCTACCAATGCCAAGTCCCTGGTTACCCTGGTCTTCCGTTGGGGTATCGGCCTGGCGGGAGCTGTTGCTTTTGTGATGCTGGTTTTCGGCGGCATTACCATTACTACCGCCGGGGGTGACCCCAAGCGGGTCAAGGCCGGGCAGGAATTGATTACCACTGTCATTCAGGCGGTGCTTCTCATTGCCTTGGGTGTGGTCCTTCTCAATTTTATCGGTGTCAGTATATTAGATCTTGTTGGCCTTGGCTTCCTTGTCTAACCAATATCTTGCTCAAATCACCGGAGTTACTGTCCCGGGGTCAAAATTCCCCAGCTATTCCACTCTGCTGGGCAATTTGTTAAGCCGCATCCTTCTCTTTGCTGTCGGTTTTTCAGGTTTGTATTTCTTTCTTCGGTTCGTCCAGGCAGGCTACAATTACCTCACCAGCCTGGGTGATCCGGGTAAAATCCAGCTGGCCCAGAAGCAGATGCAAAACGCCGCCATTGGTCTCCTGGTAGTCTTATCCACGTTTTTTATCGGCCAGATTATGGAGGTTATGCTGGGTATAGATATCATATGATTTCCCTGTTTACCCTCGCCCAGTTTGTAAATATCCCCGGCTCTTTTTTCAATCGTCATACAAATGCCGCTGTGGTTGGAAATAATGTAGGTTCTCTGGTCTCCCGGCTCCTCCCAAACATCATCGTTGTCGCCGGTGTAGTTTTCTTTCTCATGATTATTTATTATGGTTTTCAGTTGATCATCAGCGCCGGTCAAAACAAATCCCCTCAGGATATCGCCAGGATAAAAGGCAGTATTACCTACGCCTTCATCGGCTTCTTGCTTGTCGTCTCCGGCTATTTTATACTCCAGATAATCTCAACTATTACCGGGGTCAATTTTATCAACCCCAATGTAACTTAAAAACCTATGTTCGGCATATTCGGAACCGTCCGCAATCCATTCGCAGACCTTGCCCCAGGTAAATATACTGGTGCATATGGCCAGGGTTTGATCGTATTGATAAGCAACATCGTAAAGCTCGCCGTCGTAATGGCTGGGCTTTATTCATTTATTAATATAATTCTCGCCGGATTCCAATACTTGAATGCGGGAGGTGAACCCAAAAATATCGCCAAGGCCTGGGAAAAGATTTGGCAGTCCTTTATGGGGTTGGTTATTGTCGCCGGTTCGTTTACGTTGGCCATGTTGATAGGGTGGGTTGTATTCGGGGACATCTACGCTCTTATCTCCCCTAGTATCTTTGCACCCTGACTTTAATACCATGTTCAAATTATTAGCTTCTACTCCAATCAATATAGGCAGAATCGGGGGTATTGGTAAGTTGGGTGATACCCTTAATGAGACTCCTTCCACTATTTTTACCCGGATCGCCCGTTTTTTTTCCAATATCATCGGTCTTTTGACTCTGGCTGCCGGTTTATGGTTCATAATTCAGATCTTTATCGCCGGTTACAACTGGATCTCGGCTGGTGGAGACAAACAACAGCTTCAGTTGGCCCAAAAAAAAATTACTAATTCCATAATGGGTTTGTTTATCGTCGTCGCCGCCTATACCTTCATAGGAATTATTGGTTTGTTCCTGGGATTGAATATTTTAAACATTGAAATTATATTAGCCTTGTTAAAACCATGATTTCCTCTCCCCTTGCCCAGATTGTCAATCCCGTCCTCAACCGCAAGATAGGAAACATCCTGGTCCAAAACAGTACCAATGCCCTTCAGATTTTTTTAAGAAACATCATCAACTTCGCCTTGGGCGCGGCTGGAATATATTTTTTTGCCAATCTTCTTCGGGGCGGTTATGAATACATCACATCCGGAGGGGACAAGGAATCGGTCCAGAAAGCCCAAAAACGTCTGACTAATGCTTTTACTGGAATCATAGTTATTTTTTCAATTTTTGCTCTGTTGTATATAGTGGAAACAATCTTTGGTCTTTCCATCCGCACCTTTAATATCCCCCGCCCCTGATTATGAAAAAATTGTTTCTCTCCGTCGTTTTTCTCTGCCTCCTGATGTCTTCCGCTCCTGTTTCCGCTGCCGACATCAATATCATCGACCCCGCCTCCCCTTATAAAACTGTCCAAAATCTTGTTCCTTCCCGCCTGGTGACCGGTTTTATAAATATTTTTCTCGGTGCATCCGGGGTCGTGGCTTTTCTTTATCTTCTTTGGGGAGGTATCCAATGGATTTCCTCCGGCGGGGATAAGGAAGGTGTCGAAAAGGCCAGGAAGAGAATCACTCACGCTCTTATTGGATTGTCTGTTGTATTTTCGGCATATGCTCTGATATACATCATCCGGGTATTGTTCAATATTCAAACCATCGGGGTCAATCTTAAGCCTATTTGATTGCGCAAATTACCCCTTGCTTTCACCTGCTCAAAAGCTTTAATGTTATAATATAACGTTCGGAAGGAGGTGACATCACTGATGACTCGATTTAAAAAATATCTCGCCGCTGCTTTAGGTTTAGCTGCAGTGCTTCCCGGGAAAGCTTTGGCTATCACACCGGATACTGTAATTATCACATCCAATACATACCCCACAATTTCCAACCTGAAACCTTCAAACTATGTTGCCGGCGCCATTAACTTATTGTTGGGCGTGTCCGGTATCATTTCCTTTATCTTTCTGCTTGTGGGTGGTATCCAGTGGATCCTGGCCGGAGGCGATAAAGAGGGTACGGAAAAAGCCAGAAAACGGATCACCAACGCCCTTATCGGTTTGGCAGTTGTCTTTTCGGCTTACGCCTTGATCTTTATCCTCCAGGCTCTGTTCAACATCGATATAATCCGCCTTAACCTGCAGCCGCTCTAATTTTCTTTTGGGAGTTGCTGGTAGACGATTATCAGGTTACCCCCGGTCACGGGGGTAGCCGTGTTGGAGGCTATGATCTTACTGTTTTTATCTCTCTTATTATTCCTGTTTTTGCCGGCAAGCATCCTGGCGGCAGCTGGTGATCCTGCAACTATTGCCAATCTGGGCACCGTTGTTTATAAGTCTGTACTTATCTCTGTCCTCACTCTGGCCGGAGCAGCCTCCATGTTGATGTTTCTGTTTGGTGGTTTCCAGTATTTTTCCGCCGGAGGAGACAAAGAGGCTACCGCCCGCGCGTCGCGCACCCTCACTTATGCCATTATCGGCCTGGTTATCTCACTTTCCTCCTGGATCATCTTAAATCTCCTTGGCAGTTTTCTGGGATATAATTTTCGTCTCTTCAATATCTGCATCACTCCTTGCTGACAGGTGGCCTGCCTCTGCTACAATTGTAATTAATGCGCCGCCTGTATATTGCAGCTATATTCTTTATCGCTTTATTTCTTTATCGCTTCCCGTCTCCGGCCTCCGCCGCCCCTCCTCCGGGTTTCACCTGTACAAATTTAACCCCCTTCCAAGTCGGAATGATTTACGGTTCGGGGAAAACCACCACCCCCCGGGAAATAGCCTGGTATATCACCCGGGTGGATATGAATTATGCGGGTAACGATGCCATGGTCACTCCCCGCACGGGTCTGGGCACCACCACTTCCCAGTTTTTTGCCAATTATGGACTCGAGGTCGCAGTCAACGGGGACGAATCTCTATCTCCCACTGATCCCAAGGGACTGGCGGCCTCCGCCGGTGATATTTACTCAGCAGTATCTGCTGAGCCGTCTTTTTTCATCTCTCCTGAAAAAAAGTTTACTTTCTTCGGTCCCAAACCCAAAAATATCTGGCACGCGCTTTCCGGCTCCCATACCCTGCTGATAAACGGCAGCCTCCACCCCAAATACACCACCTGTCTCAAACCCGAGCACTGCTCAGACGTCCATCCCCGGACCGCCATTGGTGTCACGGATGATAATCAGTTGATAATGATGGTGGTGGACGGCCGCCAGCCTGGTCACAGTATCGGCGTTACTCTACCGGAACTTGCTTACATGATGCAGTCCTGCGGGGCAGTAGATGCCATCAATATGGACGGCGGGGGCAGTAGTACCATGGTTGTTGCCGGTAAAGGTATTGTCAACATTCCCTCAGACGGCGCGGAAAGGCCCGTTTCCAACCATCTGGGAATTTGTGTGGGGCCTTGTCCTGTTTCCGCCGCCATTACCCCTACCCCCACCCGCCACCCCCTGCCGACGTTTATTCCGCTGAAATATATCCAAAACATCCGGGACTGTCCTCAGGTTGAAGACCCCGAATTCCACCCCCTGCGCCCCTATCCCGGTTCCCCCTGCGATCCTTTGATTCCCAAAAAGATTCCTGAAGCCAAAAAAGTGGACGATCGGAAGTATCTCACTTTTTCCTGCGGCAACAGCTTCAATGCCGAAGGCACCTCCACTTTTGTGGACGTGGTAGACGTCCCCCGTCTTCCCCTGCTCCCGGCAAATCCCACCGTCGGCACCACTTACCGCTGCAGTATGGGCAGTGCCGAGGTCTGCGAAATCCGGGAAATTACGGTCGATCTTGCCATCGACCTCTCCCGTGCCGAATTTCCTATTATGGGCAATACCCAGAAACCCATGACGGACTCGGAGAAGGTCAACCATTATCTCAGTTGGTATCTAAACGGCACCGTCCAGCAGTCCGAGCAGATTCCCTTAAACGTTGACAGTGTCGACGACATGAACCGGTTAATTAACTACTCTGGCCCTTTGAAAAAACTTCTTTCTGATCAGCTGCAGGGAAAAATAAAAGAAGCTGTTATCGAGGGTCCATGGGGAACAGATTACCATAATTACCGTGTTAGTGAGCATTTCCGCTTAAGTACTCTGGACTTCATCCCCGTAGACTTCAGAATTCCTATCCTTCAGACTCCTTTTTCTTCCCTGGAGGACATCACTGGGGAATTGACTATTGGATTGGTGCCCGCCCAGCAGCCGGCCTCCCCGGAGATCGACGGTACCATCATTCCCGGCTCAATGAGTCTGACCCTTGGCGCCGATCCCACGGCCGATTCCCGCCTTTACTATCCCCATTTGCGTAATGTCAACGCTCTTTCCGATGTGCTGGTCAGCATTTCCCGCCCTTACCCGGAATCTCTGGATCCGTCCAGCCGCAGCTTGATTACCCAAAGGATCACGGAACATCAGGGCATCGAAGATTCCACTCCTGTCTATCGCCCTGATTATCGCACCGGTCTTAATACCCGCAATACTGAAATTATTCCTGCTGCTCCCGCCCCGCCTCCACTATATCCCAACCCGGATATCACCTGCGAGATTAAGCAAGTCCGCACCAACCAGGGTGATACCCTCCTGGGTTCTGCACCGCTGTCCGATACTTCCACCTCCCCCAATCCCCTTAGAGCCACTCTCAAATACAACCAGATGTTCCGTTATACTCCCGAAGTGTCCGAGTTTCCTCCCAATTGTATTCCTGAAAAGAAAAACTGTCTCTACCTAGAACGCTGTTGTGACGGGTCCGCTTGTAAAGCCGAGCCGCCCGAGCCCGATTACTGCGACGGCCCGGTTCTCACCTGTCGTAGTTACGATTCCGCCGGCGAATGCGTTGCCCACTCCGCATTCGAAGGGTGTTATTGGGTCGGAGGCGAGGAAGATGTCGCGACCTGCCCCCCCTACCCCACCGTCGAACTCAAATCCGAAGCCCGCGTCGCCACTTATGTCAAGACCCCCATGGTGGAAAAAGTTTACGACACCTTGGTAGTTGGGGAATTGTCCCTCATGCGCCGTCTTCTCCCCCAGCGGCCTGAAGAACTGGGAGACGAAGTGGACTGGCTCCAGGGAGAAAAAGACTTGACGCGCACTATTCCCGGCTCCACCCAGGTTGATTATGGCATTTCCTCTTCCACGCTTAATAACGCCAGGGCTTCCGCCGGGGACAAGGCAGGCCCTCCCGAAATTTTCTTCGGCCGGCTGGGTAGTCTCGCCAACCATATCTTGGGAGGCGTTATCAATGAAAACCTCAACCTCCAGCGCATCTTCCGCCCCCGCTCTCTTGTCGCCTCCGTGCCGGTGGCCGGCAGCTGCAACAACACCGAATTCCCCGCGCTTCCCCCGTCCTCGGGCGCCTGCAACACCTGCGGCGGCACGATCAATTGGCCGTCGGATTATATGCGCCAGATTTTCGAATCCGCTGCTGCGGCTTACAATGTCCCCGTAGGTGTCCTTGCCGGAATTTTTTACAACGAAGGCGGCTTCGAACCCCGATGGGCCTGGAATGACCAGATGGTATTGGATGCCAGCGGCCCCAATTGTGCCGTCCCCAACTGTAATTACGATCCCAATGGTTATACCGCCGTCGGTCCCTGGCAATGGATCCCTACCTACTGGACTTCTTTTGCAAATGCTGCTGAAGAATCCGGTATATCGGACGGCCGCACTGCCACCCCCTGCAATCTGGTAGATGCCACTTTCGCCGCTGCCAAAAAAATCAGTCTGGAAAGCGGCGGCGCCGGCTCTTACGATCCACCCAAATGCGCCGGACAAACTCTGCTTACAGCCCAGGGGCCTGCCGGATCCTGCTCAAACTGGTCAGATGCACGCATTGTTACTGCCGCCCGCCAGTATCTGGGTTACTGCGAAGCCGAGCAAACCTGCGGCTACTGTGTAGTCCGCCCTCCCTGCGCCCTCGAAGGCGGGACTCAAAATTCATATTGCTACCAAAGGCGGACTTTAAATATCGCCCGGTGCTCATTGACCATTCCTTGACGCTTGCTATAGTATATTAAGTATATAACCACCTGTTCATGATATTTAAAAAACTCACTACCTCCCTCATTGCGCTTTCTGTATTAATATCCGTCTTTGCCGCATTTCCCCCTGTCTCCGCTCGCGCCGTCGGCGGGTTAGCCTGCCTCCCGTACTCCACCCTTCAGGCTATCCCTTTTCTGGGCAGCTTCATCACCCAGGAATTAATTGACGGCCCTTGGTATAATCCCGGCACCTGTCAGTTTCTGGAAAAAGTATATGATGCCCCGGAGGATGAAATCTTTGGCGAAAGGTACACCTTCGCCCAGGTCAATTGGATAATTAACTCTATAACCGCCCAGGTATTCCCTTTTAACCTCTTTTACCTTGATAGTCCTTTCGATATTCTCAGGGGGATGTTTGGATCCGGAGAGAGAATCGAGTTTAAGGATTTTGCCAAGCTTGGAATCCCCGGCTTACTGATGGGTAATATAACCCAAATGTATGAGCGCCAGCC
>LCNU01000033.1 GCA_001001375.1 Candidatus Amesbacteria bacterium GW2011_GWC1_47_15
GCGCCTGACGAGGAAATAAATTGGGGTATGGCAGTGACACCCGGTGGGAACACACTCCGGTTGTCCGACGCGTATCGGAAAACCGCATTGATGATCAGGGTCAGGTCCGACTGGCGTTTGATGTTGTTTGCCTGGGCAAAGCGCGAGGCCGGACGGAGTGAGACCATAACCACTGTGGACAACAAAGAGACTATACCTACTACTAAAAGGACTTCAACAAGCGTAAAACTCCGGCGCATATCAGGGAGCCCGACCGATGGTAATAACAGCGTGATTGGCCCCCGCCGCTCCCGGAATCAGGGTGACAGGAGGATACAAACCATCCGCCAGACTTTTTAACCGACTTAGCAAGTCCGCAGGTATTGCCGGATCGTAGACAATAGTTGTCTGTCCGGCGCTGACACTGGCTGTACCGATCTGGGACCCTGTGAATCCCGCCTCTTTGAGCAGCGCCACCAGACGTGCGGCCCGGCCTGTCTCACCCGTGCCATTTCTGACCTGGATTTTCAGATCTGTAATTTTGAGTGTGGATGAGGGAGTAGCGGCGGCAGGCGTCAGCGAGGGAGTAATAAGCGGGACGGAGACCGGGACTGTCCTGGCTGAAACGGTTTTTTTAGCGGGTCTGGTAACGGAATAGATGAGAAACCCGATGCTGGAGCCGATAATTAAAAACGACAACCCTGCCAGGATCAGCTGATTATGATGGAGAAAGGTATCTTTTTTGGCCTGAAAAGAAGGTGCGGCAGTGTCATCCGTCAGAAAACTGCTGGCTTTGAGATCCTCCACCTTTTTGAGGATCAGGCGGCAGGCATTTTGATCCAGTTCTTCGGGCACACCCATCGGCCCGAGAATGAAACTGGGAACGACTGCCAGGACGGTAAAGCCGAGTTTTTGAAAAGCGGAGCTGACGGATTCGTACAGATCGCGATTGATGCTTACCAGGCGGTGACCCATTTCCCATTTGAAAACCTTGGAACTGACGGATGTCAGGGGAACAGTATCCGCGAATTTCTCCGCTTCTGCCCGGAAATCTACCGCCGGAGCCGGAGGAAGGATGCGATCAAAATATACATTTTTGGAGAGGATAATAATCAGCGATGAGGGATGCAGGCGGGAGGAACGTATAAAGTTGAAGATCGTTTCCTCCAACTGGAGGCGGTTGATTACCTCCAGATCCGACACGACAGAGGGGGGCAGCTGCAATGCCAGGGGCTGTGGGGAGTTAGGTGAACAAAAAAGCAGGCGGCTGCGGTCCAGAGTAATGATGAGAGGATGGATTTTGGGCTTGGACATATCAGTTGAAAACCTCCTGCCAGGAGGAGACGGTCATAATACCGCCGGTGTATGAGACATCGGCTCTGACCGAACGGACGAAATTTCCCAACCTGCCTGTGGAAGTAACCACCAGCGGATCGGAACCGGTTACTATAACTGTAGCCTGACCGAGACCTACTGTCAAAGTACCCTCTGCCGCGGCGGGATCGCGCAGCAGCCGCATAAGAGCGTCTTCCAGGCCGCTCTCGGCGATATGATAAGCCAGGGACCCGGATTCTACATGGCTGACGCTTAAGGAATTGGCGGCGATGATCATCACAGAGGCAGTGACAACCATCAAACTGATGGACACGGTGAACAACAACATGGTAAGAGCCTGGCCGCGTTTCATCTTAAAGTAAAAGTAGTCTGATAACTTTGGGAAGCGGATGAAGAGTCCGTAGATCTGAGGACAAAATCCACGGTTACGGAGCCGGCAGATGTCCCGGGCTGCAAGTAACTGACATTAAAACCATCGGTGCTGATATCCGGAGCGGTAAGCCGGGTCGTACCCGCCGGTCCGGTAAGCGACAACATACCGTCCGCCACGGAATAGGTATAGCCGGCGCCACCGATACTTAGGTTCAAACGGCTGCCTGTCTGTGAGGGCAGTGGCTCAGTCACGGAATCCGCCCTGTGGATATCGTAAGCCAACCGGGACAGGAGAAAGCGGGAATCCTGCTGAAGGGTAGAGGCAATGCGCGATTGCGACTGCAATTGCAATACGGAAATGAATATATAAGTAACCAGGGTGATAAAAGAGGTGAATAGGGCAAAGTAAATGATAGCTTCGATAAGAGTAAAACCGCTGCGTTTTTTCATGGCGAGTAATTGACGGTGATATCTAACAGAGCGGGAGTAGCTGTGGAATCCAAAGAAGCGAGGTAAGCTTTGTAGCGGAAACAGCGGCCGGGATTTTCGTAACCTACACCGTCATCGTGCACGGGAATCGCCCCGGCCGCGGAATAGAAAGTGTTTGATGTCCCATCCGGGCCGAGGTACTGGTAATCCGCCGAGTCGCACGATCCGGAAACGGCGTCTGCCACAGCCACCTGAAGCGTCAGGGTAGTCTGATTTGGCACGGAGCGATTGAACTCCAGGCGGTTGAAGGCTGTCTGAAATCCGGAATCGAAAACCGGGGAAATATAAGTGCCGTCCATGGCATAGCTGCCGCCGGGGCCGCCTTCGATAATTTTGAATTCCGCAGATGCGTCTCCGGTAATGATATATGAATAGGCATCTCCGTCCGGCTCAATCACCCCGGCCACTCCGTTTACCCCGGTATCGATATTGAGGCCGCCGCAGTAGACCGGACTGCCCTCGAGAGCGATGTTTACCACCTGGTATTCCTCCGCCCCCGTCCCTATCATGATCAACCGGTTGCCGGGAACAACTATCACGCCTTTGGCACTCATCCCGTTGGAGTCATATGAAGAGATAACCGGTCGGGAACCGGTTTTTACCGAAGTATCGATGATAAACATTTCCGGCTGGGAAGCAGAACTGCCGGTAACCAGATACGCACGGGTACCGGTGGAATTGATAAAGACATCCGTGGCGCCGGCGCTATTTATGTCCGAATAGCCCACAACCGTCAGATTGAGAGGGTCGGAAACATCCACGATCTGCAATTTGGTGCCGGTACCGGTCAGAGATACATAAGCGTAATCCCCCACGATCATCATCTGGGTACCCGTGCCGGCAAGGCTGACTCCGTTTGAGTCCCTTAGAGGCCTTTCGCCGGTTTTAACAGAAAGATCGAAATTGTAGAGCATATTTGCAGTGATCATATAGCCGGTATTGCCGGAGACGGCGACCGCACTGCCATTTCCATTGGCGGGAGCATTGAAATAGCCGACCTCGGCATTGGGAGAGACTGAGAGATCGATGATGACGATTTCTGGTGCGGGCAGATCCGCGGCTATATAAACATATCCGGCTTCCCCGAAAACATCATTGGTCTTGTAGCCGTCTATCGTGCCGTGAATCGTAGCGGCGGGCGGGTGATTATTATCTACCCTGATATCGGCAAAGGACACACCGGATGCATTATCCCCTGTGCCGACAAAAGCCTGACCGGGAATGGCAGTAAGCGCATTTGCCACGCCGTTTTTGGGCAGATCCAGCGAGGCTATAGTGAGATCCGGTGCGCACCAGTCTCCCGAGCCTCCCGCACCCAGGGCAACTTCGCCACCCATATCGTTTACTACCGCGGTGCCGGAGAAAATTCCGCCGAGAAAGTCATCATACGTAGTGTGGGTAAAAGTCAGGTTGTCCATATATCGGGTAAAGTAGGCAGTGGTGGAGACCGAGGAAGGAAAAGGAGTCGACCAGGAAACAGTGACGGTAACCGTCTTGGTAGACGGGTCCGGTGTGCCGCCTGAGGCGACTATAGCTCCTGATGAATTTCTTTGTGTATCCGAAATACTGATAACCCGGGTATAACCGTCAACCGATTGGGCACCCGTGGCCAGGCTCCAGGAGGTTCCGTCTGCAGCCGGATGATACAGGCCGTTTACCGCAAAGGCCACCCATCCGGCAGAGCGGACGGAACGGACGACCTCCAGCGCCTGGTCCATTAATGCGGTGGCCGTAAGACGGCTGACCTGCTGCTGACCCCCTTCCCGGCCTGCGACCAACCCGGACAAAAGCGCCGGGATGACCAGAGAAATCAGAGCCATGCCCAGTAAAAGTTCCACCAGGGACTGGCCGGTACGGCAACAGAATAATTTAAGGTTCAAAGACGCCATATTGGTTTATGCGCAGAGTCGTCTGCGATCCATCCGTCTGATTTGCCAGGGTGACATAATCCTGACCGGAGACATATCCTGCCACCTCGCCCGACCCCCGGCTGAAAACCAGACTGGATGCAGGAAAGCCGATATCGGAAAAACTCAACCCCGATTCCAGCAGGACCATAAAGTTTTTGGGGTCTGAGGAGGAAAACACGGGGCCGTAAAAAAGATAATAACGGTCCGTTTCGAACCTGATCCCCTGGGGGGCAGCAGCCGGATCCCCACCGGCATCCGAAAGCATGGCTTTGACCTGGGTATGTTTGATATTAGCTTCCAGAACACTGACTGTAGTCGATGATGAAGTCCGGCTGCGGCTGCCGACCAAATTTGTCCCCAAGAGTGCGGCGGAGACAAGAATCATGGCCGTAACCAGCATGACTTCGAGCAGTGTGAATCCCGGAAGTCTCATCGGAATTTTACCTGGCCTACGAGGCCGTAAATCGGACCTATTATGGCCATCATCATTGTCCCTACCGCCAGGCCGATGCCCACAAGCATGACCGGCTCGACCAGGACTGTGATGGTTTTGAGAGAATTGGCCACCTGATAAGAAAGAAAATTGGAGATTTCCTGAAACGACTTATCCAGACTGCCGCTTTTTTCCCCGGCTTCTATCAGGCGGGTCATGATGGTGGGCAGGCTCTTTTTGGAAGTACGAAAACCCTCGGAGAGTTTTTTGCCGGATAAGACCATTTCCCGGGACCGGTTGATCATTTTGGCCGTCTGCTCGCGCATCACGACCTGAGCCGACAATTCCAGGGCAACCGTAATGGGCAACCCTGACGACAAGAGGAGGTACAAGCTCCGGGAAAGACGCGCCAGGTCTATCTGGCGGACCAGCTGGGAAATAAGCGGCAAGGAAAATAAAATGTTGAGAACAAATGACTTTTTATGGGAATAAATAAAGTATGAAATAAAAGCCAGCGCGCCGCCCACGCCGATGACGTAAAAAGTCTTTTTGATAAGCAAATCAGAAGCAAAAATCAGAATGCGGGTCGATAGCGGGAGGGTAACCCCAAGCTGGTAAAAAACAGTAGTCAACTTGGGGACGACCAAAACCAGCATCATCAGCATTACCCCGATAAAGACAAACAGGATGATCAGCGGGTACAGAAGGGCAAACCTGACTTTGTCATTGAATTCGATTTCCTGCTGGAGATGGTCGCGCAAGTCCTTGAGAGTGACTTCGAGAGTGCCTGCCTCTTCCGCCGCCCGGATAAGATTGACGGTGATCTTATCGAAAGCCCGGGGAAAACGGGACAACGAAGCATATATGCGTTTTCCCTGCATCAGGTCCGCCCGGAGAGTCTCCATGACTTTTTTCTGCCCGCCTTTGGAGTCTTCCAGGAGGGAGCCTACAGCGTCCAGAAGCGGAATTCCCGCAGCTAAAAGCGTACCGAGATTGCTTAAAAATGAGATTTTGTCCTGGTTTCCCAGCTTGATTCTGGCGTATTGGGCAGATGACATGAGTTCCCGATCACAAAAATTCGGCTTTGGTGACCCGGCGGACTTCTTCCAGGGTCGTACGGCCGGCGATAACTTTGGTCAGTCCGTCATCGAGGATGGTCTGCATCCCCTCTTCGATAGCAGCCTTGGTAATAATGTCCGAGTCACGGCGTTCAAAGATCAGTTTGCGGATCTGGGGGGTCACTTCCAGGACTTCAAACAAACCGAGGCGGCCTAAATATCCGGAAAGACGGCAAAGTTTGCACCCCCGTCCCCGGAAAACGGGGACAGATTTCTGGTTTTTGAAATGCTTTTTGATTATCTCTTCGGGAAAATCACGAATCAGCTGTTCGTATTCCACAACGGCTTCCTGCCGGCAGGTGGGACAGATCTGGCGTACCAGGCGCTGGGCGATGACCACACTTAAGGTAGATGCCACCAGGAAAGGCTCTACCTGCATATCCGTCAACCTGGGAATTGCCGTCGCGGCGTCGTTGGTATGCAGTGTAGACAGGACCAGATGTCCTGTAAGGGCGGCGTTGACGGCGATGGCGGCTGTCTCGTTGTCCCGGATTTCACCTACAAAAATAATGTTCGGATCCTGGCGCAGGATGGAGCGCAGGCCTGCGGCGAAAGTGAGGTTTGTCTTGGGATTGACCTGGACCTGATTTGCCCCTTTGATCCGGTATTCGACCGGATCCTCGATGGTGGTGATATTTTTTTCGCGGGTATTTAAAACTTTGAGGATGGAGTAAATGCTGGTAGTCTTGCCGGAACCGGTAGGTCCGGTGGACAGGATCATACCGTAAGATTTGGTATAGGCGTTTTCGACCTTGGCCAGATCAGGCGGGTTCATACCCAAGCCCTGCAGGGTGTACTGACGGGAGCGGGAAGATAACAACCGCATGACAGACTTTTCGCCTTCCACGATCGGGATGATGGAAACGCGGATGTCCAGGTTTTCCTCCTCCATTTTTTTACGCATTTTTCCGTCCTGGGCGCTTAGGTGCTCGTCTGTCCTGAGATTGGACAGGACTTTGATGCGGGTGATTATCCGGTCGTGAAGATACTTGGGCAGGCGGGCTACATCCTGCAGAAGACCGTCCAGGCGGAAACGGATAAGGGAGGTGGTTTCCTCCGGCTCAATATGAATATCCGAGGAATTTTCTTCCGAAGCGGCGTCTATGACCGTATCCACCAGTTCGGCCACCGGCGGATCGTCCAGAACCGACTCCGGATTGCGGCCGATGTCTTCTTTGAGAAGGTTGTTTAAAGTCTGCTGCAGATCCTTCTGATAGCTGTGCAGGGTGGCTTCGATATCGCGCCGGGTAGCGAAATAGCCTAAAGTTTTAAGACCGGTTTTTTTGGCTACCTGGACGAGAATATCGGAACGGGAGGGGTCGGCAAGAGCGATCTTGATCCCATCCGCTGCCCTGGCGAAGGCAATGGCCTTCTGACTGCGGGCGACACGCTCGGGAATGATATGAAAGACATCTTCGGGCACACTAGTCTTACTAAGACTGACGAAGGGTAAGCCGTAGAAGCCGGCCAGCAGAGAACCAAGCTTTTCGTCTGAAACCAGATCTTTCTCGATGAGAGTTTCATCCAATGCCCGGCCGAAGGAGGCTGAATATTTCTTGGCAGCTTCAAAGGATTTTTCGTCGACTATTTTGTTTTTGAGAAGCAGAGCCTGGAGCTGATCGTCCGTAATGGGCATTACCTATATATTACTAATGTTCAATGTTCAATGTCCAATCCTTTGACTTCGCTCAGGACGAGTGTCCAATGTCTAATGTCTAAAGTCCTATAATTGCGTTTTACTGAAGGTTCAGATAAAATTACTTTCATGGCTTTAAAAGAAAAACCGTCTGAGGCAGAATATCTACGTACGCGAATCCGCCAAGAACGGATAAACAAAGTTGGTGACATTCTTGTAAAGGCCGTGTTGGCCGAATTGCAAATAGAAACTGCGAGGTTATCTGATGACGGCGGAAGTATTTACGGGGTTCCGGTGGTAAAAGCCCCTGATGTTATTGATATATTAAGTCACTTTAACTGGCCATTCCGGGTGGTAAAAAGGCACGAAGGAGTCACAGAAGGTTCTATAGATTTGACCCTTTGACGAGGCGGGCGTCGTATACAATTTCGCGCAGCTGGCCGTCCGTGGTCTCAAAAGTACGGGAGCCGGTCGTGCTTGCGTATTCCTGAAGATAGTCGGAAAGGGCGGTTTTGAGTTCCTTCATGTGGCTTTTGTGGTCCTGGATACGGTTTATCAGATCCTGAACCTGCGGCTGTTTCTGCAATTGTTTTTTGGTATTTCCCCTCACCTTGGAAGCTTCCTTCACCGCGGCATCATGGGCCTGGTAAGTGGGCTCGTTTTGGAACACCGAATCCAGCATTTCCCTGAGCTCCCCCATCTGCGAGCGGTGATGCTCCAGCTGGTCGATA